>NZ_CP158016.1:25000-250000 GCF_046254905.1 Pseudaeromonas aegiceratis | reverse complement strand
CCTGAAGGTGCGGGAAGCCAATGAAAAGAAGGAGAGCGCGTCAGAATTTTCCGAATCCGTCTCCAACTAACACGTCAGACAGGTCAGGCTCTCGAAGCCATATGTCTGCAAGGTGGGCCGCAAGCGGGCCGCCTTATCATCATCGCGGGTGCAGTAAGCCCGCGATGTTTTGTTCTGTTCCGTCTCAGGCTGTGAACCCAAGAGGTGCATCACCCGCTTGGCCACGGCATCGCCTGAGTCCACCAGCAGAGCGTCGGGCAACAGCCTCGCTATCTCTTCCTTGAGCAAGGGGAAATGGGTGCACCCCAGCACCAGGGTGTCCGGCCTGAGCGCTCCCTGCTGCCAGGGCGCCAGCACCTCAGCCAACACCGGCATTTCCACGGCTAACCCCATCAACTTGCGCTCGGCCTGTACCACCAGCTCTGTGGTGCCGCACAACAGCACCTGCCGATGCGCGGCAAACTCCTGTATCAGGCGGTGGGTGTAGGAGCGGGCGACGGTGCCCGGCGTGGCCAGCAGGCCGATGCACCCATTACGGGTGGCGCCGGCAGCCGGTTTGATGGCCGGCACCACCCCCACCACAGGGATGGTCAGCATCTGGCGCAGGCTAGGCAGCACATGGGTGCTGGCGGTGTTGCAGGCAATGACCACCAGATCCACCGGATGACGCATCAGCACGGCGGCAATCACCTGGCAACAACGCTCCACCAGGCGACTCTCACTCAGCTCGCCATAGGGAAAACACTCGTTATCAAAGACATAAAGAAAGTTGAGTCCCGGCAATTGCTGGCGAATGGGCTCGTAGATGGATAAGCCTCCCACCCCGGAATCAAATACCAATACCGTCTTGCTCACCTGATGCCCCCTTTGTCGGCGCAGATGATACGCCTCGTGCCGGATCCCGGCCAGTGGGCAGGCAGATGAAAAAAGGGGCCTCGCGGCCCCTTCACCCTACATCTTGTAGGTCAGATCCAGGTAGTAGCCCCGCTCCGGGGGAACATAGCCGCTGGCGATCTCGTAATGCTTGTCCAGCAGGTTTTCCACCCGGCCCTGCACCTTGATGGCGGAGGTCAGCTGATAGCCCAGGGACAGATCCCACAGGCTGTAGCCTCCCAGGGTGGAGCCATCGCTGTCCAGACGCTGGCCTTGGTACAACCAGGTCAAACCGCCGTCGAGCTGTTGCCACTGCCCTTGTGCCACCCACTTGTAGTTGCGTTTGGCACGGCGGATCAGCTGGCTATCGCTATCCAGATCCTTGGGGTCCTTGAAGTCGGCGCTCAGACGGTGGCTGACGAAGCCGGTGTCGAACTCGGCCTCCAGCTCGATCCCCTGGATGCGTGCCCGGCCAACGTTGGAGGGCACCCAGTTGCCGCTGTCGTTTTCCGCCCACTGGATCAGCTGGTTGATCCGGTTGCGGTAGGCGGTCACCCGCCACAGCGCCGGACCGGTCAGGCCTTCGAACGCCAGCTCGCTATTGCGCGAGGTTTCCGGTGCCAGATCCGGATTGGCGGAGCCTGGGTAATAGAGGTCGATAAAGGTCGGCGCATGGAAGGCGGTGCCGTGGCGGGCGCTGATGCGATAGCCGGGGAGCAGGGTCCAGCCCGCCCCCGCCTGCCAGGTGTTGTGGCGCCCATACTGCTGGTTGTCGTCGCTACGACCGCTCAGCTCGGCGCTGAGTTGCTCGCCGGTATATTGCCCCAGCAAGTAGGCCCCGGTGTTCTCCCGGTTGATATCATCATCCCCATAGGCCGAACCATAGGATTCAGACTCGCCTAGCAGGGTTTCCTTGCGCCATTCCACCCCGGCGCCCAGCCCCCAGCCCTGCCCCAGATCCAGCTGGTTCAGCCAGCTCAGTTGCGTCTCCTCGATGACGGAATGGGTGGTCGCATCATCCCGACTCTGGGTATCGGCATAGTCATAGCTGCGGGTGCGGCCGTAATTGGCCAGCCACTGGGATTGCAGCGCGGCCCCCTGATAGGCGGCACTCAGACGAAAGCTATTATCCTGGTTCCAGGTCTCGTCCCGCTCGTGATAGCTGTAGCTGGCGTAAGAGCCATCATATTGGCTGGTGCTCTGATAGGAGCGGGCGGTGGCCCCCAGCAACCAGGCCTCGTTGGCCTGCCACTGGTAATCCACCATGCCGTTCTTGCCGGTGAACCCATGCTCGTCACCGTCATTGAGACCGGCGATGGGATGCACGTTGTAGCCATCCTGATCTTCGTAACCCGCAGCCAGTTTCAGCTGACTGTGTTCGCCCAGGCTCAGGCTGCTGCTGCCATCCAGCGCCTGGCTGCCATGGGAGGCGATGCCGGCATGCAGTTGGCTCTGGCTCTGGCCCATGTCAGGTCGGGTGATCAGGTTCACCACGCCGCCGATGGCATCCGAACCATAGATGGAGGCCCGGGCACCACGGATATATTCAATCCGCTCCACCTGGGTCAGTGGCAAGCCATTGAGGTTGACCGATCCCCGGGCCGCGCTGCCCAGACGGACGCCATCGATCAGGATCAGGGTCTGGGAAGAAGTGGCACCGCGCACCAGCGCAGTGGCGTTTTGTCCCCGGCCACCTGTGCTGCTGATCTCCACCCCGGGCAGGGTGCGCAACACCTCGGTCACCGTCTTGAGCTGCAGCCGCGCTATCTCTTCACGGGTCACCACGGAGACGGGGGCCAGCACAGAGGCCACGGGTTGGGAAAATTGGTTGGCGGTGATGACATAGACGTCATCGGTGGAAGCGGCAGCAAACGCCGCCACCGGCAGCCAGCTGGCCACCAGAGCGTATCGAATCATGCTTAGATCCCTAGTTCGCGTAGTATCTAACGAATGAGTACAGACCGGGCAATCCGGTCACCGGCTCTGGCAGGTCTTCGGGCTTGGAGGCTAAGAAAATCAAGATGGGCCTAGGCGACGGCTTCCCGCCTTACGGCAGTGCCTGAGTGGCAACTCCTGTCGCGTTCGTTCCTCCATACCGCTGCGCGCCAGCTCCGGAGTCTCACCGGATTCCCTTTTAAGTCATGGCACCAGAGTGGCGGCGATTATAGGCAAGTCATCCGGGGGAGTATAGACGGGGGCTCGAAATAACCGAGCAATAGAGTCAACCACTTCCGCCGCCCGGCGCCCAGGCGGCAGAAGGGTGAGCATCAGCCCAGCAGGCTCAACGCCTGATGCAGCCGATCGTTATACGAGGTGAAGGAGTCGGTCGCATCCTGCAGGGCGCTACCATCGAGCCCCTGCTGCTGACCCAGCACCCATTGGGTGGCCTGATCCTGGGTCGGGCGATCAAACAGCGTATTGGCGTTTTGCAGCATCTGTTCCATGCGGCCCAGGTAGTCGGCCAGGGGCCCCAGCGTCTCCTCCAAACTGGGGGCATCGCTGCCATAGCGCTTGGCCAGCTGGGCACTCTGCTGCTGCTTGAGGTTGGTGGTGGCGCTTACCAGGGTCTGATCGTCCCAGTTCAGCTCGGCCGCCTTGTCCTGAGCCGCCTGCAGATCGCCGCCGAAGAAGCTGTCCGACAGATCGGCAATCTGCCCCAGCAGATCGCCGATGGCCCCCAGCTCCTGCTGATCCTGCTCGCCGGAGACGGAGAAGCTGAACGAGGTGGTCCGCCCGTAGTAATACTGGCCATCGCCGCTCTGGGGCTGGGCCCGACGGGCCTCGGCCACGTCGGCGCGGGGCGGTTCGCCATAGGCCGCCAGGGCCTTGCGCTTCTGCCCTTCACTCAGGCCCAGGCCGCCGGACTGCAGGCGCCACTGCTGCTGATCGTCAAACGCCACCGTCACCTTGTCGCCATCCTTGGTGGTGAGCTCGACGCTCAATGACTGACGCTGCCGAAACTGCAAGGTGCCCACGGCGCCGGTGGCCTGGCTGGCCTCGGTCTGCTCGGTGGCACTGTCGTCAGTCGTTTCGGTCTCATCCTGACCAAACAGGGACTTCTCGAACTCGTCCATCCGGCTTTGCAACAGCTCATAGCTCTTGTCGATGCCGTCGTTGACGTCCGGGTATTGATCCAGCAGATCCCCCAGCTGCTGGCGCGCCGCATCGAAGCCCATGTCGATGCCCTTGCGCGCCTGGGCCAGCATCTCCTGCAACTTGGCTTCATCGGCGCCGTCGGCCTGCTTGTAGCGAATGGCATTGCTGACGAAGGCCATGACGTTGTCCGCCACCGACTCGTAATCAAAGCCCAGCGGATTGTCCGATGACTCCTCATCGGACGCGTCGGTCTGCTCCTCCTTGCCGGCCACATAGGACTGGCCGTCGATCTGCAGGTAGCGCTCCAGAGAGACCCGCAGCACCATGCCCCCCACCCGCACCGGGGTGGAGAAGGAGACGGAGTCCTCATCGGCCGCCTTCTTGGCCTGACCGGGGGCCAGCTCCTTGCCGCCCTGGGCACTGCTCTTTTGCTTGAGCCCCTGGAGCTGGGACTCGTTCAATGTCTGAAGTTTCATATTGCCTCCACGCCACCGGAACACTGTGGGCTTACGTCTGCTATCGGCCGCCCTGCGCATAACTTGAGCACAATGGCTGGACAATCCCGTCACCGGCCTTAAAATCGGCACCCTTTTCTGCCGCCAAGAGGTTTTTTCCATGAGCCAGCCCCAGTGGGACAGCCAAGAGTATGAGTCACAACTGGCCAGCAAGGCCGCGGCCCTGCGCCAACGCTTTGCCTCCCTGGCCGCCCCGGCGCTGGAAGTGCACGCCTCCGAGCCGCGGCATTACCGGCTGCGCGCCGAGTTTCGCCTCTGGCATGAGGGGGATGACCTCTACTACATCATGTTCGACAGCCAGACCCGCCAGCGCATCCGGGTGGATGCGTTTCCGGCGGCCAGCAAGCTCATCAACGCCCTGATGCCCAAGGTGCTGGACGCCGCCCGCCCCAGCCGGACACTGCGCCATAAACTGTTCCAGGTAGACTTTCTCACCACCCTGAGCGGCGAGGCCCTCATCAGCCTGCTCTACCATCGCCAGCTGGACGATGCCTGGCAGGCCGAGGCCGCGGCCCTACGCGCCCAGCTGCGGGCGGAAGGCTTCACGGTGGACATCATAGGTCGCGCCCACAAGCAGAAGCGGGTGCAGGAGCGGGAGTACGTGCTGGAGCGGCTGCAGGTGGCCGGCCGGGAGCTGACCTACATGCAGGTGGAAAACAGCTTCACCCAGCCCAACGGCGGCATGAACCAGCAGATGCTGGAATGGGCGCTGGACGTGACCCAAGGCGCCCAGGGGGATCTGCTAGAGCTGTATTGCGGCAACGGCAACTTCTCGTTGGCCCTGGCGCGCAACTTCCGCCGGGTGCTGGCCACCGAGATCGCCAAGCCCTCGGTGGAGTCCGCCCAGTACAACATCCAGGCCAACGCCATCGACAACGTGCAGATCTTGCGGATGTCCGCCGAGGAGTTCACCCAGGCCATCCGCGGCGAACGCCAGTTCCGCCGCCTGGCCGACATCGATCTGGCGGGCTACGAGTGCAACACCATCTTCGTGGATCCGCCCCGCGCAGGCCTGGATCCGGCCACCCTGGCCATGGTGCAGGGCTACGAGCGCATCCTCTATATCTCCTGCAACCCGGAGACCCTGCTGGACAACCTGCAGACCCTGAGCCAGACCCACACTATCGCCCGCTTCGCCCTGTTCGATCAGTTCCCCTATACCCACCACGCCGAGTGCGGCGTCTACCTGACCCGCCGCTAGGCCCAAAGACAAAGGGGCCGTCCTGTTGGACGGCCCCTGTGCGATCTCAATAGACTGTGCTCAGGCGACGCGCTTGGGCTCCAGCAACCGCTCGCGGATGCCGATCACCTGGCCGTTGCCCTGGGCCGAGGCCGCCAGGATACCGTGACCATGCAGCTGTTCCCGCAGCGCCCGGCGGCAGCGGCCGCACTCGCCCCCCACCCCCAGCTTGAGGCGCAAGGCGCTCAGGCTGTGTGCCCCTTCGGCGATGGCCTGTTGCACCTCTTTATCGGTGATCCCCAGACAGAGACAGACGTACATGGTGAGTGTCCTGATAATCATTATCACTTGATAATAATTATCACTAGCTCATCTCGCAAGGGGTTGCCGGCAATTTAGGCAGAAAAGAGCAAAAAACAGCTATCTTTATGGGGTCAATCCCCTATGGTAGTAAACGACTACCCCCTCTATATCAAGGAGATGCCCATGCAGGGAGACAAACAGGTCATCGCCATGCTCAACCGGGTGCTAACCAGCGAGCTGACCTCCATCAACCAATACTTTCTTCACGCCCGCATGCTCAAGCACCAGGGACTGAACCAGCTCAACGAGAAGGCCTACAAGAAGTCCATCAAGGACATGAAGCAGGCGGACGAACTCATCGAGCGGGTGCTGTTTCTGGAGGGCTTCCCCAATCTGCAACGGCTGGATCACCTGCGCATCGGCGAAACCCCGCAAGAGATGCTTAATTGCGACACCGAGCTGCAGCACGCCACCATTGGCCAGCTGAAGGACGCCATCGCCCTGTGCGAAGGCAGCCAGGACTACGTCAGCCGCGACCTGCTGGCCGAGCAGCTGGAAGAGGAAGAGGAATACCTGGATTGGCTGGAAACCCAGGCCAGCCTCATCGAGCAGACCGGGCTCGCCAACTACCTGCAAAGCATGATCTAAGGAGCCGCCATGAAAGGAAAAGACAACGTCATCGCCTGCCTGAACGAGCTATTGGCCGGTGAGCTCTCCGCCATCGACCAGTACTTCATTCACTCCCAGATGTACCTAGATTGGGGCTACCACAAGCTGTTCGAACGCATCTCCCACGAGAGTGAGGAAGAGAAGGGTCATGCCGCCGCCCTGATCGAGCGCATCCTGTTCCTCGAAGGCACCCCTGTGATGACGGTGCGCAAGCCCCTGCACATCGGCAAGGATGTGCCATCCATGCTGAAGAACGATCTGGCCCTGGAATATGAGGTGGACTCCGCCCTCAAGCAGGCCATCGCCCTGTGCGAAGCCGAGCAGGACTACCAGAGCCGCGCCATCCTGGCCAAGCAGCTGGAAGACACCGAAATCGACCACGCCTACTGGCTGGAGAAGCAGCTGCGGCTCATCGATCACGTCGGCCTGCAAAACTACCTGCAAAGCCAGATGTAACCCGCCGGTCCGCAACGCAAGAAGGCGCCCTGATGGCGCCTTCTTTGTTGGTTGAACGAGTCCGAACTCAGAGCATATAGCCCGCCGGCAGCGGCAGGCGAGCCACCCCGGACTCAATGGCCGCGCAGGCCACGGCCCGGGCCACCCGCAGCAGCAGGCGCGGATCCATGGGCTTGGGCAGCACATAGTCCGGGCCAAAGGCCAGGCTCGTCACCCCGGCGGCAGCGAGCACCTCGGCGGGTACCGGCTCGTGGGCCAGGGCGCGGATGGCCTCCACCGCCGCCAGCTTCATCCCCAGATCGATGCGCCGGGCCCGCACGTCCAGGGCACCGCGAAACAGGAAGGGGAAGCAGAGCACGTTGTTCACCTGGTTGGGGTAATCGGAGCGCCCTGTGCCCATGATGGCGTCGGGCCGCACCGTCCGCACCAGCTCGGGCCGGATCTCGGGATCCGGGTTGGAGCAGGCGAAGATCACGGGCTTGGGCGCCATGCGCTGTATCTGCGCCTCGCTCAGCAGGTTGGCGCCGGAGACCCCGAGGAACACATCGGCTCCCTCGATGGCCTCGTCCAGATTGCGCGCGCCGGCATCGTTGACGAAGCGCCGCTTGAAGGCGTTGAGCTCCCCCCGATCGGAGCGGATGACGCCGTTGCGATCCAGCATGAAGATCTGCTCGCGACGGGCGCCGCAGGCGATGAGCAGCTCCATGCAGGCCACCGCCGCCGCCCCAGCCCCCAGGCAGACGATCCGCGCTGCGGTCAGTTCCTTGCCCTGCAGCGCCAGGGCGTTGAGCAGGCCGGCGGCGGTGACAATGGCGGTACCGTGCTGATCGTCATGGAACACTGGGATATCGCACAGCTCGATGAGCCGCGCTTCGATGTCGAAGCACTCGGGGGCCTTGATGTCCTCCAGGTTGATGCCGCCGAAGGTGCCGGCGATATTGGCCACTGTGCGCACAAAGTCGTCGTTGTCCGTATGCTGCACCTCGATGTCGATGGCATCTATGTTGGCGAAGCGCTTGAACAGCAGGGCCTTGCCCTCCATCACCGGCTTGGAGGCCAGAGGCCCCAGATTGCCCAGCCCCAGGATGGCGGTGCCGTTGGTGATCACCGCCACCAGGTTGCCCTTGGCGGTGTAGCGGTAGGCCGACTCGGGATCGGCGGCGATCTCCCGCACCGGCTCGGCCACGCCCGGGCTGTAGGCCAGGGCCAGATCCCGCGCGGTCTGGGCCGGCTTGGTCAGGCTGACGGCAATCTTACCGGCCTGGGGAAAGGCGTGATAATCAAGGGCTTGTTGACGAAAATCGGTCATGGGGACCATCCTGTACAAAGACGTTAAGGGGCAATAACGTTGGCACTTGCCGGCCAGAAGCCGAGATATTAATGGCCTTTCCCACCCACACAAGGGTCATCCGAATCCACTTATAAAAAATATGTCTATTCGCCATACAGCCACACGCCGCCCAAGCTGCCCCCAATGCCATCTCCCCCTGGCCCGCTGCCTCTGTGCCCTGGCCCAGCCGGTGGCCAGCCCCTTGGAACTGGTGGTGCTGCAACATCCCCAGGAACAGGGCCGGGCCAAGGGCAGCGTCGGCCTGCTGCAGGCCTGCGTGCCGGACTGCCAGGTCTGGGTGGCCGAAGACTTCGCCCAGCACCCCCAGCTACAGGCCCTGCTGGCGGATCCCGGCCGCCAGTGCTGGCTGGCCTATCCGGGGGGATCGGCGGTCACGGCGCCCCAGGCCCACGCCCAATGGCGGCCAGGGACAAGGCCCACCCTGCTGTTGCTGGATGCCACCTGGCGCAAGAGCTACCGGCTGCTGCACAGCGCCCCGGCCCTGCTGGCGCTGCCAAGGCTGAGCCTGGATCCGCTGCCCGCCGGGCGCTACCTCATCCGCAAGAGTTCGGTACCTGGCGGTCTCTCCACCTTCGAGGCGGCCGCCCACCTGCTGGATCAGTGGCAGCCCGACGCCGCGCGCCTAGGCCGCCTGCTCACCAGCTTCGATGCCTGGGTGGCTCGCGCCCAGGCCTACCAACCGGCCGCCCACCGCCGTCAGCCCCGGGAACCAGGCTGATCGCCAAGCATAAAAAAAGACGCCCCGTGGGGCGTCTTTTTCGAAACCGGTCAGAAGTCTTACTTCTTGGTACCCAGTACGTTGAAGCGCTTGTTGAAGCGTTCGATACGGCCGCCGGTGTCCAGAACCTTCTGCTTACCGGTGTAGAAGGGGTGACATTCGGAGCAAACGTCCAGGTTCAGATCGTGACCACAGGTGGAGTGGGTCTTGATCACGTTGCCGCAAGAGCACTTGGCAGTGATCTCGGTGTATTCCGGGTGAATACCTTGTTTCATGGAAAACCTCGTTAGTAGGCCGTGTCGCTATCGGGCCTGACGCCAGACACCACACGTAGTGATGGATCGGATGTTTTTGAGGGTGCGAATAATATAGGATCGATCCCTCCGCTCGCAAGAGCGCATGCAGAAAAAACAGGCAATCTTAGTGACAGCTCCCACCCCGCTGGGCCTGGTGCGTATCGCCCTGCCCCTGCCGTTGCGCCGCCAGTTCGACTATCTGGCCCCCCAGCCCCTGCCGGCCATCGGCTGTCGGGTACGGGTGCCCTTCGGCCGGCGGGAGCTGGTGGGGGTGGTGTGTGAGCTGCCCACGGACAGCGAGCTGCCGTTGAGCCGCCTCAAGCCGGTGAGCCAGGTGCTGGACACGGCGCCCCTGCAGCCGGAGGCCCTGCGCCAGTTGCTCGGCTGGGCGGCTAACTACTACCAGCACCCCCTGGGGGAGGTGTGGCACCACGCCTGGCCCGTGCTGTTGCGCCAGGGGGAGGCGGCGGAGCGCCGGCCGCTGGATTACTGGCAACTCACCGAAGCGGGGCAGTCGCTGACCCTGGAGCGCCTCAAACGCTCGCCTCGCCAGCAGCTGGCCTGGCAGTTGCTGTGCGACGGCCCCCTGCCCGCCGCCGAGCTGCGGGAACAGGGCCTCAGCGGCGCCGTGCTGCAGGCCATGGCCGACAAGGGCTGGATCGAGCCCCTGGACGGCCACCAGTTGACCCAGGACTGGCGGGAGACCCTGCTCATCCACGAGGATGACCAGCCGCGGCTCAACAGCGAACAGGCCCTGGTGCTCAGTCAGTTTGCCCAGCACAGCGGCTTTCATGCCGCCCTGCTGGAAGGGGTGACGGGCTCGGGCAAGACGGAGATCTACCTGCAGCTCATCGCCCCCGTGCTGGCCCGGGGTCAGCAGGTGCTGGTGCTGGTGCCGGAGATCGGCCTCACCCCCCAGACCCTCAAGCGCTTTCGCCGCCGCTTTCATGCCCCCATCCTGACCCTGCATTCGGGCATGAACGACACCGAGCGGCTGGAGACCTGGCTGGCCTGCCAGGCCGGGGAGGCCGCCATCCTCATCGGCACCCGCTCCGCCCTGTTCACCCCCTTCGCCGATCTGGGGCTCATTCTGGTGGACGAGGAGCACGACGCCTCCTTCAAGCAGCAGGACGGCTTTCGCTACCACGGCCGGGATCTGGCCATCATGCGCGCCCGCCTGGAGCAGGTGCCCATACTGCTGGGCAGCGCCACCCCCTCCCTGGAGACGCTGCACAACGCCCAAAGCGGCAAGTATCAGCACCTGCAGCTCACCCAGCGGGCCGGCGGCGCCCAGATGGCCGGCCAGTGGGTCATCGACGTCAAGCACCTGCAGCTGCAGGCCGGGGTCTCGCCCCAGCTGCTGCAGCTGATGCAGGCAGAGCTGGCCGCCGGCAACCAGGTGCTGCTGTTTCTCAACCGCCGCGGCTACGCCCAGGCCTTGCTGTGCCACCAGTGCGGCTGGATCGCCGCCTGCCACCGCTGCGACGCCTACTACACACTGCACCAGAGCAGCCGCCGGCTGCACTGCCACCACTGCGACAGCCAGCGGCCCATCCCCCCAGCCTGCCCCCAGTGCGGCAGCCATGAGCTCGTCGGCACCGGCGTGGGCACCGAGCAGCTGGAACAGCACCTGAGCCAGCAGTTCCCCCAGTACCCGCTCATCCGCATCGACCGGGACAGCACCCGGCGCAAGGGGGAGCTGGAGGCCCACCTGGACGGCATCCGCGACGGCAAGTACCGCATCCTCATCGGCACCCAGATGCTGGCCAAGGGCCACCACTTCCCGGACGTCACCCTGGTGGGGCTGCTGGACGTGGACGGCGCCCTCTTCTCGGCGGACTTTCGCGCCACCGAGCGGCTGGCCCAGCTCTACACCCAGGTGGCGGGACGGGCCGGTCGCGCCAGCAAGCCGGGCCGGGTGATACTGCAGAGCCACCACCCGGAGCACCTGCTGCTGCAGGATCTCATCCACAACGGCTACGGCCACTTCGCCCGCACCGCCCTGCAGGATCGCAAGCTGATGGGGCTGCCGCCCTTCGCCCATCAGGCCCTGATCCGCGCCGAGGCCACCCAGAAGCCCCAGGTGGACGCCTTCATGCAGGAGCTGGGCAGCCTGTTGCGCTCGCAGCTGGGGGGCGTGCAGATGATAGGGCCGGTGAGCGCCCCCATGGCCCGGCGGGCCGGCAAATACCGGCTGCAGCTGCTGTTGCAGGCCGCCCAGCGCCCCATGCTGGCCCGGCTGCTAAACCGGCTGCTGCCTGAGGTGGAGGCATTGCCCTGCGCCCAGCGGGTGCGCTGGTCCCTGGATGTGGATCCCCAGGAGCTGTTCTAGCCCGCCAGGGTAGTCAGCCCGGCCTATTCCGGGTAAAATTTGCCCCCCTGCAAGGGGCCTACCGATACGTTTTCCACGTTCAGGCCCTTGCCCAGCGTGTTTGGCATTTTGGATGGTCAGAGATGAAAGAGCATATTCAGCAACTACTTGAAGCAACCGTGTCCCGCCTGCAGGCCGATGGCCTGGTCCCGGCCGAGGTCGCGCCGCGCATTCAGGTAGACAACACCAAGGATAAGGCTCACGGCGATCTGGCCACCAACCTGGCCATGCTGCTGGCCAAGCCCGCCGGCAAGCCGCCCCGCGCCCTGGCCGAGGCCATCATAGCCCACCTGCCCGCCTCCGAACGGGTGGCCAAGGTGGAGATCGCCGGTCCCGGCTTCATCAACTTCTATCTGGATGCCCAGTGGCTGGCCCGGCAGATCGACGCCCTGAGCCAGGACGCCATGCTGGGGGTCAAGGCGGCCGAACCGGCCCAGACCATCGTCGTGGACTACTCGGCCCCCAACGTGGCCAAGGAGATGGCGGTGCACCATATCCGCTCAACCGTCATCGGCGACGCCGTGGTGCGCACCCTGGAATTCCTGGGGCACAAGGTGATCCGCGCCAACCACGTGGGTGACTGGGGCACCCAGTTCGGCATGCTCATCGCCTACCTGGAAAATCTGCAGGAAGAGAGCGAGAGCGGCGCCATGGCCCTGGCGGATCTGGAGGCCTTCTACCGCGAAGCCAAGCAGCGCTACGACGCCGACGAGGTATTCGCCGAGCGCGCCCGGGGTTACGTGGTGAAGCTGCAAGGCGGCGACGACCATTGCCGCACCCTGTGGCGCCAGCTGGTGGACATCACCATGGAGCAGAACCAGCGCATCTACGATCGCCTGGGGGTCTCCCTGTCCACCGCCAACGTCATGGGCGAGAGCCTGTACAACCCCATGTTGCCCAAGATAGTCGCCGATCTGCAGGCCCAGGGCCTGGCGGTGGAGGACGACGGTGCCATGGTGGTCTACCTGGACGAGTTCAAGGGCAAGGATGGCGAGGCCATGGGGGTCATAGTCCAGAAGAAGGATGGCGGCTTCCTCTACACCACCACCGACATCGCCTGTGCCAAGTACCGGGTCGAGACCCTGGGGGCCGACCGGGTGCTCTACTTCATCGACTCCCGCCAGCATCAGCACCTGCTGCAGGCCTGGACCATAGCCCGCAAGGCCGGCTATGTGCCGGAAGCCGTCTCCCTGGAGCACCACGCCTTCGGCATGATGCTGGGCAAGGACGGCAAGCCGTTCAAGACCCGCACCGGCGGCACCGTCAAGCTGGCCGATCTGCTGGATGAAGCCGAACAGCGCGCCAGCGACCTGATGGCCCAGCGGGAGAGCGACCTGTCCGACGCCGAACAGGCCGAGGTGGTGCACGCCGTGGCCATAGGCGCGGTGAAGTACGCGGATCTGTCCAAGAACCGCACCACGGACTACATCTTCGACTGGGACAACATGCTGGCCTTCGAGGGCAACACGGCCCCCTACCTGCAGTATGCCTACACCCGGATCCAGTCCATCTTCCGCCGCGCCGGTGAGCTGACCTGCGGGCCTGTGACGCTGGAAGAGGCCGCCGAGGAGGCCCTGGCCAACAAGCTGCTGAAGTTCAACGAGACGGTGCAAGGCGTGGCCGCCAAGGGCATGCCGCACCTGATGTGCCTCTACCTGTACGAGCTGTCCGGCCTGTTCATGAGCTTCTACGAAGCCTGCCCCATCAACAAGGAGGGGGTCAGCAGCCAGCTCAAGGCCAGCCGCCTGACCCTGTGTCAGGCCACCGCCAAGGTGCTGCAGCAGGGCCTGGCCCTGCTGGGCATCAAGGTGCTGGAGCGCATGTAACCCATGAATCGGGATTACGTCCGCAGCCGCCCGGCCAAACGCAAACGCAGCACCACCAGCCGCGCCGCCCCACGGCGGGCGGCTCCGGCACGCCGCATCCCCTGGTTGCGGGGCATCCTGGTCACCGCCCTGTTGTTGGGCTTTGGCTTCTTCCTCTACAGCATCAAGGACAACGCCCCGGCACCGGCGGCCCCCGCCCCCCAGGCCAAGCCGCAGCCCAAGCCTAAGCCCATCGAGGAGCAGCGGCCGGCCAAGGAAAAGTTCGACTACATGACCCTCCTGGAGAACAAGGAGGTCAAGGTGGATCTGCCGGAACCCAAGCCGGAGGACCCCGCCAAGCCAGAGCCTCAGTACCAGATGCAGTGCGGCTCGTTCAGGAGCGCCGATCAGGCCAATGAGATGAAGGTGAAGATCGCCCTGGCCGCCGGCATCAGCGCCCAGGTGAAGCGCACCGATGGCCAGAACGGCACCTGGTACCGGGTGGTGCTGGGCCCCTACAAGGGCCGCCGCGCCGCCCAGACCGACATGAACACCTTGCGCAACGCCAAGGTGGTGCAGGAGTGTGGCATCTGGCTCTGGTAGCCTTGAAAAGCCCTCCCCCCATCCCCATCCTCCTTGGCATACCCTACTGACCGGCCGCGGCCGGTCCTGCCAAGCGAGGTCCAACGTGACAACCATAGTTTCTGTACGCCGCAACGGTCAGGTGGTGCTCGGCGGGGATGGCCAAGTCTCCCTCGGCAACACCGTGATGAAAGGCAATGCCCGCAAGGTACACCGACTCTACAACGGCAAGGTACTGGCCGGGTTTGCCGGCGGCACCGCCGATGCCTTCACCCTGTTGGAACGTTTCGAAGCCAAGCTGCAGGCCCACCAGGGCAACCTGGAGCGCGCCGCCGTCTCCCTGGCCAAGGAGTGGCGCACCGACCGCGCCCTGCGCCGGCTGGAGGCCATGCTGGCGGTGGCCGATGCCAGCAAGTCCTTCATCATCACTGGCAACGGTGACGTGGTGCAGCCGGAGCAGGATCTCATCGCCATGGGCTCCGGCGGCAACTTCGCCCAGGCCGCCGCCCGGGCCCTGCTGGAAAACACCGAGCTGGATGCCAAGAGCATCGTCGAGAAGGCGCTGACCATCGCCGGTGACATCTGCGTCTTCACCAACAGCTTCCAGACCATCGAAGTGCTGGACTATTCCGCCTGAGCAAGGAGTTCCCTATGTCCGAAATGACCCCCCGCGAAATAGTCCACGAACTGGATCGCCACATCATAGGCCAGGCCGATGCCAAGCGTGCCGTGGCCATCGCCCTGCGCAACCGCTGGCGCCGCATGCAGCTGACCGACGATCTGCGCCACGAGGTCTCCCCCAAGAACATCCTGATGATAGGCCCCACCGGGGTGGGCAAGACCGAGATCGCCCGTCGTCTGGCCAAGCTGGCCAACGCCCCCTTCATCAAGGTGGAAGCCACCAAGTTCACCGAGGTGGGCTACGTGGGCAAGGAGGTGGACTCCATCATCCGGGATCTCACCGACATGGCGGTGAAGATGACCCGGGAGCAGCAGATGGCCAAGTTCCAGGTGCGGGCCGAAGAGGCCGCCGAGGAGCGGATCCTGGACGCCTTGTTGCCGCCGCCGCGGGATGGCTGGGGCCAGACGGAGAAGAGCGACAGCAACAACCACACCCGGCAGATCTTCCGCAAGAAGCTGCGGGAGGGGGAGCTGGACGACAAGGAGATCGACATCGAGCTGGCCGCCCCGCAGATGGGGGTGGAGATCATGGCCCCGCCCGGCATGGAGGAGATGACCCAGCAGCTGCAGGGCCTGTTCCAGAACCTGGGCCAGGGCCAGAAGAAGAGCCGCAAGGTGAAGGTCAAGGACGCCATGAAGCAGCTCACCGAGGAGGAGGCCGCCAAGCTGGTGAACCCCGAGGAGCTGAAGACCCAGGCCATCGCCGCGGTGGAGAACAACGGCATCGTCTTCATCGACGAGGTGGACAAGATCTGCAAGCGCGGCGAGAGCAGCGGCCCCGATGTCTCCCGGGAGGGGGTGCAGCGGGATCTGCTGCCGCTGGTGGAAGGCTGTACCGTCACCACCAAGCACGGCATGGTGCGCACCGACCATATCCTGTTCATCGCCTCCGGCGCCTTCCAGATCGCCAAGCCCTCGGATCTCATCCCCGAGCTGCAGGGCCGGCTGCCCATCCGGGTGGAGCTGGGGGCCCTCAGCACAGATGACTTCGAGCGCATCCTCACCGAGCCCAATGCCTCCCTGACCGAGCAGTACCGAGCCCTGATGGCCACCGAGCGGGTGGACGTGGAGTTCACCAGCGACGGCATCCGCCGCATCGCCGAGGCCGCCTGGCAGGTGAACGAGCGCACCGAGAATATCGGTGCCCGCCGCCTGCATACCGTGATGGAAAAGCTGATGGAGCAGATCTCCTTCGAGGCGGCGGATCAGGCGGGTCATTGCCACCGCATCGACGCCGACTACGTCAACGCCCACCTGGGCCAGCTGATCGAAGACGAGGATCTGAGCCGCTTCATCCTCTGATCCTCCCCGTCGGCGGTGGCCGCCGCCCCTTCGGATCCCAAGTTGCCCGGATTTTGGTTTTATTTACCAGCCGGGCTACTTATACTGATGCCTCCTGCAGCCACCCGCGGTGAAAACAGCATGGAATACAACACCTCAGAACTTTGCGATACCTATGCCGACATGGTCGACGTGGTCGAACCCATGTTCACCACCTTCGGCGGTCGCCCCTCCTTCGGCGGCGTCATCACCACCGTCAAATGCTTCGAAGCCAATGGCCTGGTGCGTGAGCTGGTGAAAGAACCCGGTGAGGGTCGGGTATTGCTGATCGACGGTGGTGGCTCCCTGCGCCGCGCCCTGATCGACGCCGAACTGGCCGCCACCGCCGCCGACAACGGCTGGGAAGGCATCGTCTGCTACGGCAGCGTGCGGGAGGTGGATGCCCTGGCCGAGCTGGATCTGGGCCTGCAAGCCCTGGCCGCCATCCCGGTGGGCGCCGATGACGAAGACACGGGGGATACGGATCTGCCGGTGAACTTCGGCGGCGTCACCTTCCTGCCGGAGGATCACCTGTATGCCGACACCACCGGCATCATCCTCTCGCCGGAACCCCTGGATCTGGACTAAGGGTCAGCCATAAAAAACGCCGGTCATGACCGGCGTTTTTTGTTGCTGCACCCCAAGCGGACTTAGACGGCTTCTTCCATCTGGTCCATCTTGCCCAGCAGGGCCCGCAGGCGCTCCTGCCAGGCCTGGTGATCGTTGCGCAGCTGCTGATTCTCGTCCTTGAGGCGCTGGTTCTCCAGCTTGAGCTCCTCGAGCTCCATCTTCTGCAGGGCCAGGTTGTCCACGGCGCTCTGCACCTTGGCTTCCAGTTGTTCCAACATTTCTAACGACATAGTCATACCCTAGTATCTCGTGGCTGGCCCCCGCACACGGGGCCTAAAATGGCGCGTCACCAGCATACCTGCCCGACCCCGGTGCAACAAGGCAAGCGGGCCCTCTCCCGCCCACCCGGGGTGCGACTGTCGGCTTCTTGGCCAATCAGATGCCCTGATCCATGTTGAGCGAGGGCTTGTCACATTGGGGATGGCCCACCTCCTTGGCTGGCACCCCCACCACTGTGGTGTGGGCCGGCACCGGATTGAGCACCACGCTGCCGGCGCCGATCTTGGCCCCCGCCCCCACCTCTATGTTGCCCAGCACCTTGGCGCCGGCACCTATCATCACCCCCTCGCGGATCTTGGGATGGCGATCGCCGTGCTCCTTGCCGGTGCCCCCCAGGGTGACGTTCTGCAGGATGGAGACATCGTTCTCCACCACCGCCGTCTGCCCCACTACGATGCCGGTGGCATGATCCAGCATGATGCCGCGACCAATCTTGGCCGCCGGATGGATATCCACCCCGAACACCACAGAGATCTGGTTCTGCAGATAGGTGGCCAGTGCCCGCCGCCCCTGGTTCCACAGCCAGTGACCGACCCGGTAGGCCTCCAGGGCGTGGAAGCCCTTGAGGTAGAGCAGCGGCGTGGAGTAGTAATCCACCGCCGGATCCCGATCCTTGACCGCGCAGATATCCGCCGCCACCGCATCCAGGATGGTCGGCTCAGACTTGAACGCCAGCTCGATGATCTCCCGCAGGGCCATGGCCGGCATGGTGGCGCTCCCCAGCTTGTGGGCCAACTGGAAGCTCAGGGCCGACTGCAGGCTGTGGTGATTCAAGATGGTGGAATGGTAGAAGCTGGCCAGCAGCGGCTCATCGGCGGCCATGTTGGCCGCCTCGGCCCGGATCTGTTGCCAGGTGGACTCTTTGATGCAACTCATGCGTCACTCCTGAGGAGAAATATCGGCCGGCGTCCTGTCACTCTGTTCCTGAGTCAGGGCAGAAAGAGGGTCCATATGAATGATGATATCGGCAATGGGGAAAGCCAGGCGCAAACGGGCCTCCGCCCGATCGGCGATGGCGTGTGCCCGCACCAGGGGCATGCTGTCATCCAGCTCCAGGTGCAGCTGAATGAAGCGCACCGGTCCGGACTGCCGGGTCCGCAGATCGTGGATGCCATGCACGCCGGGCACGCTCTTGCAGATCTCCAGGATCTGCTGGCACTCCTCCTCCGGCAGCTCCCGATCCAGCAGGGTCTGAATGGCCTCGTAGCCAATCCGCAGGGCGCTCCACAGTATGTAGAAGCCCAGCAGGATGGCGAACAGGCCATCGGCCATGTGGAACCCCTGCATGGAGAGCAGCAGGGCCAGCAGCACGGCGCCGTTGAGCAGCAGATCCGAGCGATAGTGCAGGGCGTCGGCCTTCACCGCCTGGCTGCCGGTGACCTTGACCACATAACTTTGGAA
The DNA here is from genome assembly GCF_046254905.1 of Pseudaeromonas aegiceratis. Classification (GTDB taxonomy): domain Bacteria; phylum Pseudomonadota; class Gammaproteobacteria; order Enterobacterales; family Aeromonadaceae; genus Pseudaeromonas; species Pseudaeromonas aegiceratis. The sequence continues at coordinate 231,474 of NZ_CP158016.1, read as the reverse complement.
GGTCACCAGCACCAGGGTCAGGATGAGGGACCCCACCGTGACCCAGATACCGATGCCGGGCCGCTGTAACGGCACCGGATCCGCCACGGCACCAATCCCGTGCATGATGAGCACCAGGGCCGACCCAGTGATGAAAGCCGACTGGGCCAGACTGGCCAGGGATTCGGCCTTGCCATGGCCGAACTTGTGGTCGTCATCCGCCGGGATCAGGGCATAGCGGATGGCCAGCAGGTTGATCAAGGAGGCGCTCACATCCATCAGGGAGTCGGTGAGGGAGGCCAGCAGACTGGAGGAGCCGGTGGCCAGCCAGGCGGTGAGCTTGCCGATGATGAGCAGGGTGGCCGTCACGGTCGCCGCCACCCCGGCGAAGGTGGCCAGTCGATAATAGCGTTGCTGGATCAATGGTCTTCCTCGACAGGCGGCCCCTGGCCGCATCCTTACAGGGGGCCTATGATAACCGCCCGCTCCCGGCATATAAAGCCGCCCCTGGGCTGGCCCGGGACGAAAATCCCGTTACACTAGCGGGCCGCCGCCCCCTCGGCGCAAGGAGTCATGATGCTACACATAGTGCTGTTCCAACCCGAGATACCGCCCAACACAGGCAACATCATCCGCCTGTGTGCCAACACCGGCTACAAGCTGCACCTCATCGAGCCCCTGGGCTTTGCCTGGGACGACAAGCGGGTGCGCCGGGCCGGGCTGGATTATCACGAGTTTGCCGAGGTGCGCCGCCATCCGGATCTGGCCAGCTGCCTGGCCGGCCTGCCGGACGCCCGGGTGTTTGCCTGTACCACCAAGGGCCGGGCCATCCCCAGCGAGGTGCAGTTTGCGGCGGGGGATGTGCTGCTGTTCGGCCCAGAGACCCGGGGTCTGCCCATGGAAGTGATCGAATCCCTGCCGCCGGCGCAGCGCCTGCGACTGCCCATGGTGCCGGGCAGCCGCAGCATGAACCTGTCCAACGCGGTGGCTGTGATGGTCTACGAGAGCTGGCGCCAGCTAGGTTATGCCGGCGCCCAGCCCCAGACCGCCGGTTAGCCGCCGATCAGAACCAGTCGGCGTTGCGGATGACACCCACCGCCAGCCCCTCGATGTGCAGCTGCTGGCAGCTCAAGTCCACCTTGATGGGGCTGAGTTCCTCGTTCTCCGGCAGCAGCAGCACGGTATTGCCCTGGCGCTGGAAGCGCTTGACCGTCACCTCCTCCTCGCCCACCCGGGCCACCACCACCTGACCGTTGCGCGCCTGCTCCGTCTTGTGCACCGCCAGCAGGTCGCCATCCATGATGCCGATGTCCTTCATGCTCATGCCCTGCACCCGCAGCAGGAAGTCGGCCCTGGGGTGAAACAGCCCAGGATCCACCTGGTAATGGGTCTCCACATGCTCGGCCGCCAGTATGGGCTCGCCGGCCGCCACCTTGCCGATGAGGGGCAGGCCGCTCTCCTCTTCCTCGGCGCTCTCATTCTGCACCAGCTGGATGCCGCGGGAGGTGCCAGGCATGATGTGGATCACCCCCTTGCGGGCCAGGGCCTTGAGGTGCTCCTCCGCCGCATTGGCGGACTTGAAGCCCAGGCGGGCGGCGATCTCCGCCCGGGTGGGGGGCATGCCGGTCTCCTGCATGTACTCCTTGATGAGATCCAGAACCTGGCTCTGGCGCGGGGTGAGAAGTTTCATCAGCAATCGCCTGTTTTTATATACAGATAACTGTGAGTATATACAGGGCTAATTGAAGCGCAAGTGTCATGTCCGACGTCCGACCACGACAAGGGGATCCCCATTTGCTATGCTGGCGCCGATTTTTTCCCCTGAGGTTGTTAGGATGTCCCGCATCAAGGCCGCCGCCCGCTCCCTGCTTCGTCTTCCCCTTCGCCTGCTGGTCAACTATTCCGCCCTCCCTGAGGAACCCGTGAGCCAGCTGGGACTGGATCCAGCCCGCCCCATCGTCTATGCCCTGACCAACGATGCGTTAAGCGATCTGCTGACCCTGGAGCTGTGCGCCCAGCAGCTGGGGCTGCCCAGCCCCTTCACCCCGCTGCAGATCGGCGGCCAGTCCCTGCCCCGCTATGTCTGCCTGGATCACCTGCCCTGTTTCAGCGGCACCCCGGTGCCGGCCCGGCAGAGCCTGGTCACCTTCCGGGATTGGCTGCAGCTGCACCGCCAGGATCCGGCGCTGGATATCCAGCTGGTGCCCATCACCCTGCTGTGGCACCGGGCGCCGGGACGGGAGAAGCGCCGCCTGCAGCCGCCCATCCACTCACCGTCCGTCTGGCACAACAGCTGGCAGGTACTGCTCCATGGTCGGGAGAACCGGGTGCGCTTCTCCGTCCCCGTCTCGTTGCGGACCCTGGCCGATGAGCGGGGCAGCGACGAACAGGTGGCCCACAAGCTGGCCCGGGTGGCCCGCATCCATTTCAGCCGGCAGCGGCAGGCGGCCAAGGGCCCAAGGCTGCCCATCCGCCAGGCGCTGTTCCAGCAGCTGCTGGCCAGCGAGCCGTTGTGCCAGGCCATGGCGCAACAGGCCGCCGAGGAAGGCGTGCCATTGGCGCAGATCCAGCAGCGGGCCCTGGGCTACCTGGACGAGATCGGCAGCGACTTCTCCTACCGCCTGATCCGCATGGGCGACACCCTGCTGGGCTGGCTGTGGCACAAGCTCTACCGCGGCATCCAGGTGCACGGTGGCGAGCAGGTCCGCCGCCTGGCGCGGGAGGGGCATGAGATCGTCTACATCCCCTGCCACCGCAGCCACATGGACTACCTGCTGCTCTCCTACGTCATCTACCACCAGGGGCTGATACCGCCGCACATCGCCGCCGGCATCAACCTCAACTTCTGGCCTGCAGGCCCCCTGTTCCGCCGCGGCGGCGCCTTCTTCATCCGCCGCAGCTTCAAGGGCGACAAGCTCTACGCCACCGTGTTTCGGGAATACCTCAATCAGCTGTTTACCAAGGGTTATGCGGTGGAGTTCTTCACCGAAGGCGGCCGCTCCCGTACCGGCCGCCTGCTGCAACCCAAGACCGGCATGCTGGCCATGACCCTGGAGGCCCAGCTGCGGGGCATACCCCGGCCGCTGACCTTCGTCCCCGTCTACCTGGGCTATGACCATGTGATGGAGGTGAACACCTACCTCAAGGAGTTGAAGGGCAGCCGCAAGGAGAAGGAGAACCTCTGGCACGTGCTGGGCATCCTGGGCAAGCTGCGCAACTTCGGCCGCAGCTACGTCAACTTCGGCGAGCCCCTGACCCTGCACCAGTACCTGCAGCAGCGGGTGCCTGACTGGCGCGAGACGGCCGAGGGGCACAAGCCCGACTGGCTGGCCCCCACGGTGAACGGCCTGGCCCAGCAGCTGATGAGCCGCATCAATGCCGCCGCCGGCCTCAACGGCCTGCCGCTGTGCGCCCTGGCGTTGCTGGCCAGCGAGCGCCAGGCGTTGCCGCGCAACCTGCTGACCCAGCAGATCCAGCTGTGCCTGGAACTGCTGCGCCTGGCCCCCTACAGCCAGCACTGCGTGTTGCCGGAGGCCGGTGCCGCCGAGCTGCTGGCGCAGACCCTGGAGCTGGGCAAGTTCCAGGTGGAGGAGGACAAGCTGGGGCAGATCGTCACCATGGATCGCTACCAGGCAATCCTGATGACCTTCTACCGCAACAACATACTGCACCTGTTCGCCCTGCCGGCCCTGCTGGCCCGCCTGATCGAGCGGCAGGAGGGGCAAAGCGCCGAACAGCTGATCCAGGCGGTGCAGCCCCTCTACCCGCTGATCCAGGCCGAGCTGTTCCTGCACCATAGCCTCGACGATCTGCCGGCCCAGCTGGAGGCCAACCTGGCGGCCTTCGCCAAGCTGGGGCTGATTGAGGACAAGGGGGGGCGATATTGGGTGCACGCGGCCCGGCAGCCACAGCTGCTCTTGCTGGCCCACTGCATTCAGGAGACGCTGCTGCGCTACGCCATGTCCCTGGGGCTGATACTGCGGGCACCGGCCACGCCGCTACCCCAGCTGGAATCGGACTGCCAGATGATGGCGCAACGGCTGGCCACCCTGCACGGCATCCATGCCCCCGAGTTCAGCGATGCCAGCCTGTTCAAGACCCTGATCGCCACCCTGGAGGCCCAGGGCTATCGGCAGGACGAGTGCTGGCAGACCCAGGCCCTGGCGCGGCTGCAGGCCCAGCTGCAAGGCCTGCTGCCCAGCGCCCTGCGCCGCACCCTAGCGGCCCTGGAACAGGAAGCTTAAGGCCAGGCCGGCGAACAGCAGCAGGCCGACCCAGTTGTTGTTGAGGAAGGCCACGAAGCAGGCCTGCCGCTCCCGCCGCCAGGTGAGCCGCTGCTGATAGACAAACAGCCCACCCGCGGCGGCCAGGCTCCACCAGTAGGGCCAGGCCAACGCCGCCATCCAGCCCAATTGGGCCAGACAGACCAGGGTCGCCAGCTGCAGCAGACCTATGATGAGGCGATCGTGCCGGCCAAACAGGATGGCGGTGGATTTGACGCCAATCTTCAGGTCATCATCCCGATCCACCATGGCGTACTGGGTGTCATAGGCCACGGTCCACAGGCAGTTGGCGGCGAACAGCCACCAGGTCTGGGCCGTCAGCTCGCCGGCCGCCGCCGCCCAGGCCATGGGAATGGCCCAGGAGAAGGCCAGCGCCAGCACCAGCTGCGGCAGGTGGGTCACCCGCTTCATGAAGGGATAGACGATGGCCAGCCCCAGCCCCACCACCGCCAGGCCCCATACCAGGGGGCTCAGGGTCAGGGCCAGGCCCACCGCCAGGGCCACCAGCAGCCAGAAGAAGCGCAGGGCCTCCTTGGGGGTCACCCGGCCGCTGGGCAGCGGCCGCGCGGCGGTGCGTTTGACATGGCCATCCACCCGCCGATCGGCAAAGTCGTTGATGACGCACCCCGCCGAGCGCATCACAAACACCCCCAGCACAAACACCAGCAGGTGATGCCAGCTTGGCTGGCCGGCGCTGGCCAGCCAGAGGGCCCACAGGGTGGGCCACAGCAGCAACAGCGAGCCTATGGGTCGGTCCAGCCGGGCCAGTTGCCAGAAGGCGTGCCAGCGCTGGGGTACAAGCTGGGTCATGGATCACTCCTCGTAGGGCGGGGCATGGGGCAGGAATACCTCGGTGAGCTGCAGCCGCACCGGACCGCTGGATAGCCAGGAACGCCGCCCCCACAGGGCCCCGGTCGGCGGCGGGCAGCCCCAGCCCGCCAGGGCGGCGACGAAGGCCGGCACGGCGGCAAAGTCCGCCAGCACCAGGGGCTCGCGGCGCAGATCCGGCTGGCTGAACAGCCACTCCCCCAAGGGCCTGTCCCCCAGGCCGGCCAGCGCCGGTGCCTGGTCCAGCTGCTCACGGGGCACCCGGGTCAGCGCCCAGACCAGGGGCCGCTCATCCAGACACAGGAGTACCTGGCGACACTGCCAGTCCTGGTCCTGGGCCTGCCAGGCCGGCCCCAGCAGGGTGACGCCGAACCGTCCGGGCAGGCCGCGCAGGGCGGCGGTGAGGGAGCCGGTGTCCCGCAGCCAGCGCGCCAAGGGCGCGGGCAGCGCGCACGCCTCGGCCGCGCGCCAGTCAGGCTCGGTCACATCCAGGGGCAAGGCAGGGGGGCGGACGGCGCAACGCAAGAGGGGTCTCCTGTTAAAAACCCGGACATTATGGTGAAAGCGGCGTGAAAATGTAAGGCGTCGTACGCTTGACGCCACCGGCGCTAACCAGAACAATAATTGAGTCACCTCCACGACTTACATAACGAGAAATCATGCTGAAGAGACTGACTTGCGGGATGCTGTTGTTGTTCGCTGCCCAGCTGCAGGCCGAAGAGGCCGCCGCCCCGGCACAGCCAAACAATGCCTACGCCTATTACGCCCTGGATCCCGAGATCATCACCAACTACATCACGGACGGCACCCAGATGGGCTATGTGCGCATCAAAGTGGAGATCATGGTGGATAACAACGCCGATCTGGCCCTGGTGGAGAAGCACGACCCCCTGATCCGCGACGCCCTCAACCGCATCCTGGGCAAGCAGACCGCCGAGCAGGTGCGTTCTCTGAAGGGGCGGGAAGAGATCCGCAAGGAGTGCCAGACCAAGCTGAACCAGCTGTTGGTGGAAGAGACGGGCCACAAGTTGATCCGCGAGCTGATCTTCACCAACTACCTCTATCAATAAGCGCCCGTCAGTCAGGGCGCCCTAGCGGGGCGCCGGCTTGCGACTGTCTACCCAGCCCTGCAGCAGGCCGATCCCCAGGCCCCCCAGATGCGCCATGTTGGCCATGCTGGGGCCGAACAGGTGGAAGAAGCCCAGCACCAGCCACAGCAGCATGAAGCCCAGCAGGCCGTTACTCACCGGCTGCTCGGCCCAGCCCTGGCGGCGAGGCAGGATCCACAGGTAGGCCAGCAGGCCATAGGCCACCCCGGAGAGACCGCCGAAGTCCGGCCCCACCAGCACCGCCTGCAGCAGGTTGGGCACGCAGCCCGTCACCAGAAACAGCAGCAGCAGCTTGCCCGAGCCCAGTCGCCGTTCGATGCGCCCCCCCAGGTACCACCACCACATGAGGTTGAACACCAGGTGCAGCACGGAGAAGTGCAGCAGAGTCGGGGTGAGAAAACGCCAGATCTGCCAGCTGGTGAGCTGATCCAGGCTGGTGTGAAAGCCCAGCAGGGCGAACATGGGCAGGCCGATATAGCTGAGCAGAAACACCGCCACACAGGCCAGGGCCACCAGCAGGGTGACCGGGCCCGCCTGCAACAGCAGCTCGGCCAGCAACTGGTGCTGCCCCGCCGAATAGTCCACCCGGGTGTGCGGCCGCTCGCTGCTCCAGGCCGCCTCGGCATAACGGGGATGATAGGGCTCCTTGAGGAAGCGCTTCACCTCCAGCTCCGCCTCCGTGGTGCGGCTGTCATCCACCAGCCAGATGGAGATGCCCATCTCGGACTCAGTCAGCTCGCAGGGAATGCCCCGGCTGGCCAGAAAGTCGGCCAGGCTCTGGGCCAGGCGACCATCGTCCAGTACCAGCAGCTGTTTCATGAGCGCTCCACCTCGAAGCGCAGCCCCCAGTCGGCGAAGCCGCCGTCCACGCTGTAGACCTGCTCATAGCCCTGCTCCGCCAGGTATTGGGCGGCGCCCTGGCTGCTGTGGCCGTGATAGCACATCACCAGCACAGGGGTGTCGAAGCTCACCTCGGCCAGGAAGCGACCCAGGCTCTCCTGGTTGAGGGGAAAGGCACCGGGGGCATGGCCCTGGGCGAAGGAGGCAGGATCCCGGATATCCACCAGGCGGCAGCCGGTTTGCTGCAGCAGGGTGTGGGCCTGTTCTGTGGTGATACGTTGAAACTGGGACATGACAGCCTCGCGACGGCGGCGGAATGAATCCGAGAATTGTTAAAAAAAAGATCCCGCCTGGCAAGGGCCAGACGGGATCTTGTGTCGATACGCTTAACCGCCCAGGTAGGCGTTGCGCACCCCGTCGTTGGCCAGCAGGTTGGCCCCCGTGTCTTGCAACACGATGCGACCATTCTCCAGCACATAGCCGCGATCCGCCAGACGCAGGGCCTGATTGGCGTTCTGCTCGACGAGGAAGATGGTCATGCCCTTCTCCCGCAGCCGCTCAATGATGTCGAAGATCTGCTGGATGACGATGGGCGCCAGCCCCAGGGAGGGCTCGTCCAGGAACAGCAACCGCGGCTTGCTCATCAGCGCCCGGCCGATGGCCAGCATCTGCTGCTCGCCGCCGGACATGGTGCCGGCCCGCTGATTCACCCGCTCCTTCAGGCGCGGAAACAGCTCGAACACCTCGGCCTTCAGCCGCTCGGCCTCCGCCTTGTCCACGAAGAAGGCGCCCATGCTCAGGTTCTCCTCCACCGTCAGGCGGCTGAAGATGCGCCGCCCTTCCGGCACTATGGCGATGTCACCGCGCATGATGCGGGCGGTGGAGAACTGGGTGATGTCCTCCCCTTCAAACAGGATCTGGCCGGTGGCGGGCTTGGGCTCGCCACAGATGGTCATCAGCAGGGTACTCTTGCCGGCGCCGTTGGCGCCGATCAGGGTGACGATCTCCCCCTGCTTGATCTCGATGCTCACATCATTCAGGGCCTGGATCTTGCCGTAGAAGGTGGAGACGTTTTTGACTTCTAACATGTCGGCTCCCTTATGACTCGCCCAGATAGGCCTTGATGACGTCCGGATTGGTGCGGATCTGCTCCGGCGTGCCGTTGGCCAGGGGGGTGCCCTGGTTCACCACGTAGATGCGATCGGAGATTTCCATCACCAGCTTCATGTCGTGCTCGATGAGCAGCACAGACACCCCCTGCTCCCGCCGCAGATCGCCGATGAGCCGGTTGAGCTCTTCGGTCTCCTTGGGGTTGAGGCCGGCGGCCGGCTCGTCCAGCATCAGGATCTTGGGCTGGGTGCACATGCAGCGGGCGATCTCCAGGTGGCGCTGCTGGCCATAGGCCAGGTTGCCGGCGGAGCGGTTGGCCAGCTCACTCAGGCCCACCTGCTCCAGCCAGAAACCGGCCCGTTCCAGGGCCTGGCGCTCGGCCCGGCGAAAACCCGGGGTCTTCAGCAGACCGGCCAGGAAGTTGGTGTTCAGGTGGCGATGCTGAGCGATCAGCAGGTTTTCCAGCACCGTCATCTCCTTGAACAGGCGGACGTGCTGGAAGGTGCGCACCACCCCCTTGCGGGCGATCTGGTGGCCCGGCAGGCCCTGGATGGGCTCGCCCTGCAGCAGTATCTGCCCCTCGGTGGGACGGTAGAAACCGGTCAGGCAGTTGAAGACGGTGGTCTTGCCCGCACCGTTGGGACCTATGATGGAGACGATCTCTTTCTCATTGAGCGCCAGCGCCACGCCGTTGACCGCCAGCAAGCCGCCAAAGCGCATGGTCAGGCCGGAGACATCCAGTAACTTGGTCATTTACGCAACTCCAGATGGGGACGGCTCATGGGCAACAGGCCCTGGGGCCGCCACACCATCATGAACACCATCAGCAGACCGAACATCAGCATCCGGTACTCGTTGAACTCACGGGCCAGCTCAGGCAACACCGTCATGATGATGGCGGCCAGCACCACGCCGATCTGGGAGCCCATGCCACCGAGCACTACGATGGCCAGTATGATGGCCGACTCGATGAACACGAAGGACTCGGGGCTGATGAAGCCCTGGCGGGCGGCGAAGAAGCTGCCGGCAAAGCCGGCGAACCCGGCGCCTATGGTGAAGGCGGTCAGCTTGATCACCGTGGGATTCAGCCCCAAGGAGCGACAGGCGATCTCGTCTTCCCGCAGCGCCTCCCAGGCGCGGCCCAAGGGCATGCGCAGCAGGCGGTTGATGATGAACAGGGTGAACAGCACCAGCAGCAGGGCCATCAGGTAGAGGAAGATCACCTTGTGATCGGCGTTGTAGCTGATGCCGAAGAAGGTGTGGAACGCCTCGTTGCCCGGCTCCTTGGCACGGCGGGCAAACTCCAGGCCGAACAGGGTCGGCTTGGGAATGTTGGCGATGCCGTTGGGGCCGCCGGTCAGGCTGGTGAGGTTGTTCAACAGGATGCGGATGATCTCGCCAAAGCCCAGGGTGACGATGGCCAGGTAGTCACCCCGCAGCCGCAGCACCGGGAAGCCCAGCAGGAAGCCGAACAGGGCCGCCATGCCGCCGGCGATGGGCAGACACTCCCAGAAAGAGAGGCCGAAGTAGCTGTTGAGCAGGGCATAGGTGTAGGCCCCCACGGCGTAGAAGCCCACGTACCCCAGATCCAGCAGCCCCGCCAGGCCCACCACCACGTTGAGACCCAGCCCCAGCATGATGTAGATCAGGGTCAGGGTGGCCAGGTCCACCACGCTGCGGGAGACCAGGAAGGGCCCCGCCACGGCGGCGATCAGCACCAGAATGGCCAGACCGCGATACAGCCAGGGATTCTTGTCCTGACTGGGTAGACTCCACTCCGGCAGGCCGGCCTTCACCTTCTCCTTGTGGGTGGTGATATGCACCCGGAACAGCTGGAAGAAGAACACCAGGGCCACGCCCCCCACCAGGAAGGGCCAGGCGTTGTCCATCTGGCTCACCACCACCAGGTTGATCCCCTCGGCCTGCAGGCGGAAGCCGAACAACCAGAGGGCCAGCAGCAGGAAGACGACGCTGGCAATCAATGCACGCTTGAGACTGGTCATCATACCTTCTCCACCTCAGGACGCCCCAGGATCCCCGTGGGCATGAACAGCAGGATGAAGATCAGCAGGCCAAAGGAGACCACATCCTTGTACTCGGTACTCAGGTAACCGGCGGTCATGGCCTCGGTCACCCCCAGCAGCAGCCCCCCCAGCACGGCGCCGGGGATGGAGCCTATGCCCCCCAGCACGGCGGCGATAAAGGCCTTGAGGCCCGCCATGAAGCCGATGGTGGGGTTGATGACGCCGTAGTACATGCCCAGCAGCACCCCGGCCACCGCCGCCAGGGCGGCACCGATGACGAAGGTGATGGCGATGACGGCATTGGTGTCGATGCCCAGCAGGTTGGCCATCTTGATGTCCTCGGCACAGGCGCGGCAGGCGCGGCCCATGCGGGAGCGGGAGATGAACCAGGTCAGGCCCGTCATGCTGAGGAAGGTCACCACGAAGATGATGAGCTGCATGTAGGAGAGGTTGGCGGTGAAGCTGTCCACGCCAAACTGCCAGCCGCCGGAGACCAGGGCCGGAATGGCCACGTCCCGGGAGCCCTGTTCCAGCCGGACCAGGTTCTGCAGGAAGATGGACATGCCGATGGCGGAGATCAGCGGGATCAGGCGGTTGCCGCCCCGCAGCGGCCGGTAGGCCACCCGCTCTATGGTCCAGCCATAGGTACTGGTGATGACGATGCTGGCGATGAAGGCCGAGCCCATCAGCAGCACGCTGCTGTCGATGCCCATCATCATCAGGCCCGCCATCACCATGAAGGCCACGTAGGAGCCAATCATGTAGATCTCGCCGTGGGCGAAGTTAATCATGCCGATGATGCCATAGACCATGGTGTAGCCGATGGCGATCAGCGCATAGGTGCTGCCAATGGTCAGGCCATTAAACAGCTGCTGGATAAAATAAAAGAGGTGTTCAGACATACGCTTGTAATCCTGTTGGCCCCTGATGGGGCCGTGCCCGGACGGACACCGGCGATATAGCAAAGGGGCGGTCCATGCCGCCCCTTAGGCTAATGCCTCTGTGACTGTTACTGAAGCTGGGTGGAGGTGCCGTCGGCGTGCCACTTGAACACACCGAACTCGAAGCCCACCAGGTCCCCAGTCTTGCCCCACTGCAGCGGCCCCATGACGGTGTCCACCGGCTTGGCGCGCAGTGCGGCGGCCACGGCTTCCGGATCCTCACCGGCCTGCTCGATACCGGCCTTGATGGCCTGCATGGCGGCATAGGTGGTCCAGACGAACGGACCGGAGGAGTCCTGATTCTTGGCCTTGAAGGCGGCCACCAGATCGGCGTTGGCCGGATCCAGATCGTACTTCTTCGGCAGGGTCACCAGCAGGCCTTCGGAGGCCGGGCCGGCGATGGCGGAGATGTCCTTGTTACCCACACCTTCCGGGCCCATGTAGGTGGCCTTGAAGCCCTTCTCGGCGGATTGGCGCAGCAGCAGGCCCAGTTCCGGGTGGTAGCCGCCGTAGTAGACGAAGTCCACGTTCAGCTTCTGCAGCTTGGCGATCAGGGCGGAGAAGTCCTTGTCACCGGCGGTGATGCCTTCGAAGGCCACCACGTTGACACCGGCTTCCTTCAGCTTCTTCTCCACGCTGGTGGCGATGCCTTCACCATACTGCTTCTTGTCGTGCAGCACGGCCACGGCCTTGGGCTTGACCTGGCTGACGATGTAGGCGGCGGCGGTGGGGCCCTGGTCGCTGTCCAGGCCTATGGTGCGCAGGGTCAGGTTATAACCGCGCTCGGTCACCTTGGGGCTGGTGGAGGCCGGGGTGATCATCAGGATGCCTTCGTCTTCATAGACGTCGGAAGAGGGCAGGGTGCTGTCGGAGCAGAGGTGACCCACCACGAACTTGATGCCGTCGTTGACGATCTTGTTGGCCACGGCCACGGCTTGCTTGGGATCACAGGCGTCATCGTAGGGGATGGCTTCCACCTGCTTGCCGGCGATGCCGCCGGCCTTGTTGAACTGCTCGGCCGCCATGAAGCCGCCGATGAACTCCATGTCACCGTACTGGGCTACCGGGCCGGTCTGCGGGCCGGCGATGGCGATCTTGATGGTGTCAGCGGCCTGGGCCTGTGCGGCCAGCCCCACCAGGGCGAAGGCCACTGCGGCCCCCAGGGTTTTCTTTGTCCATTTACTCATGTCTCTTCCCTCTATATTTATAGTGTTTCCGCACGGCCGCCGGCCAGAGCCGGCCCAAGCGCATGGGATGGCGTTTTTTCTATCACCGGGAACGGTGGCAAACAAGGGTGAAGAATAAAAATTTTCTCTTATTTTTCATATTGTTAGCATGTAATGTCACCAACAAACTCGACAAAGTCAGTCAATAAAACCAACAAAAACCCACCTTTCCTGGATTTTTATAAAACAAAATTCACATAAACCAGTTTATTATTCTGATGCCTTGCCGCTTTTATCGCCGTTTGCCGCCCGGATGAAAACACCCCAATCGGCGCCCTTGGCGAAGTTTTATCCCTAAGCGGCTCGGCTGGCTAGCGAATGAACCAGCTTGAGAATGATCTCTCGGAAAGACCGGGGGTTTTCTGCTAGATTTGGCAACTTTTACTGCAATGGCAAGAGAGTTGAACAGCGATGGCAACCATTAAAGACGTAGCGGCCCGGGCCGGAGTCTCCATCTCCACCGTCTCCCATGTGCTCAATCACACCCGCCGCGTCAGCGAGGAGGCCACCCGCAACGTGCTGGAAGCCGTCAGCGCCCTCAACTACGCCCCCAACTCGGTGGCCCGCAGCCTCAAGGTCAACCGCACCCGCACCCTGGGCCTGCTGGTCACCGCCAGCACCAACCCCTTCTTCGCCGAGGTGGTCAAAGGGGTGGAAGACTATGCCTTCAACCAGGGCTACAGCCTGATCCTGTGCAACACCGAAAACCAGTTCGAACGTCAGCGCCACTACCTGCGCATGCTGATGGAGAAGCGGGTGGATGGCCTGCTGGTGATGTGCACCGACCTGGACGAAGCCATCCAGGAACTGATGCGCAGCTACCAGCACGTACCCCAGGTGGTGATGGACTGGGGTGGCAGCAGCGACTTCGCCAACGTGATCAACGACAACGCCCGCAACGGCGCCTACCTGGCGGCCCGCTATCTGCTGCAGATGGGGCACCGCCACATCGCCTGTATCAGCGGCCAGCTGCACAAGGCCACCACTCAGCTGCGGCTGGACGGGGTGCGGGATGCCCTGGCCGAACTGGATCTGCGCCTGACGGACGATCTCATCTTCGAAGGGGATTACGAAAGCCAGAGCGGCTTCGATGCCATGCAACAGATACTGGCGCTGCCCCAGCGTCCCACCGCGGTGTTCGCCTTTGACGATCCCATGGCCATGGGCGCCCTGTGTGCCGCCCATCAGGCCGGCATCCAGGTGCCGGAAGAGATCTCCATCATGGGCTACGACGATACCGAGCTGGCCCGCTTCACCTGCCCGCCCCTGACCACCATCAACCATCCCAAGGCCGAGCTGGGCAAGACGGCGGTGGAACTGCTGATGGCCCGGATCCGTAACAAGGAGCTGGCCACCGAGTCCCTCACCGTCAAACCCGAACTGGTGGTGCGTCAGTCGGTGGCCGCCCCCCGCGCCTAAGTCTCCCCCTCCAGCAGCACAAAGTGTTGCCCCATGTCATCCAACTCGGCCAGGTGATCCTGGGCGATATAGGGGCGAAACAGGAACAGCAGTTGGGGGATCAGGGCCCGCAACCGACGCTGGGTGATGGGTTGATTGGGCTGCAGGGTCAGCTGATAGGGGATCCAGAACATCGCCAGCTGCTTGAACAGATGGCTCAACATGGCCAGCTGAGCCTCGTCCGCCAGCAGGATCCCTGCGGCCTGCAGGCCACCCAGGTGATCCTGCAATGTGTTGAACACCAGCTGCTGCACCGGCTTGTAATCCTCCCGCAGCTGGGCATCCCGCCCCAGCAGATCCGGCAGGTTTTCGTAGATGAAGCGGTAACGCCACATGATGTGCAGCACACCATCCAGATAGTGGACGCTGGTGCGCAGGCTGTCCGCCTCGCTGGGCGACGGCAGTGTCATGTGACGGGCCAGATCCTCGGCATACAGGCCAAAGATGGCGCGGATGACGTCTTCCTTGTTGCGGAAGTGGTAGTAGAGGTTGCCCGGGCTGATGCCCAGATGGGCCGCGATGTGATTGGTGGTGACGTTCTGCTCCCCATCCCGGTTGAACAGCTCCACCGCCGCCAGCACGATTCTATCCCTGGTTTTTATACGCATGTGCTCTCCTCCTGCCCAGCCTGTATACCACAGTTGGTGAACCCTGCCTCCTGGGATATGTTCACCCTGCAACTGTGATACACTTTTGCCAGCAAAATCAGGCGGGCCAAGCCCCGTCCCTCTCCCATCCACCGCCTGCAGGCGGCCCCGACGCGAGGCTCCAACACTATGATCATCGTCACTGGTGGCGCCGGTTTTATCGGCAGCAATCTGGTCAAACTCCTCAATCAACAGGGTCGCACAGACATAGTGGTGGTGGACGATCTCAGCGACGGCACCAAGTTTGCCAACCTGGTGGATCTGGATATCGCCGACTACCTGGACAAGGACGAGTTCATCGCCCGAGTGGTCTCCGGCGACCCCTTCGAAGAGTGGGACGAGATCGAGGTGATCTTCCACCAGGGGGCCTGCTCCACCACCACGGAGTGGAACGGCAAGTTCGTCATGGACGTCAACTACGAGTACTCCAAGGATCTGCTCTATTTCTGCCTGGAACGGGGCATCTCGCTGATCTACGCCTCCTCCGCCGCCACCTACGGCGGCCGCAACGACAACTTCATCGAGGAGCGCCACTACGAGCAGCCCCTCAACGTCTACGGCTACTCCAAGTTTCTGTTCGACGAATACGTGCGCCGCATGCTGCCCCAGACCAACAGCCAGATCGTCGGCCTGCGCTACTTCAACGTCTATGGCCCCCGGGAGCAGCACAAGGGCAGCATGGCCAGCGTGGCCTTCCACCTCAACAACCAGATGCTGGCCGGTGAGAACCCCAAGCTGTTTGAAGGCTGCGACGGCTTCCCCGACGGCGGCCAGACCCGCGACTTCGTCTACGTGGACGACGTCTGCCGGGTAGCCCTCTGGTTCTGGCAGCATCCCACCAAGCGCGGCATCTACAACTGCGGCACCGGCCAGGCCGAGCCCTTCCTCAACGTGGCCAACGCCGTGATCCAGCACCATGGTCACGGCCAGGTGGAATTCATCCCCTTCCCGGATCACCTCAAGGGGCGCTACCAGAGCTACACCCAGGCGGATCTGACCCAGCTGAGATCCACCGGCTGCGACGTGCAATTCCGCAACGTGGCCGATGGGGTGGCGGAATACCTGGCCTGGCTGAATCGCTAACCGAGCGCCGCCCTCGCCTGGCGGACAAAACAGATAACAACGGGCGCCGCGGCGCCCAGCCCCTGCGCCGTTCAACAAACCTGATTTGGAGCTTTGCATGTCCCTCGCCAAAAAACTGGAACAAGTCGGCCTCAACCGTTTTTCCGCCGTCACCAACGACGATCTGATCGCCCTGTTCAATTCCAGTATCGGCAGCCTGAACGTGGGGGACGAGATCATCAACGACTCCATCCGTCGGGAGTTGTTGCAGCTGTTCCCCCGGGAGCAGTTCCTGCAGCTGACCACCCACGACGGCATCAGCTCCGTGGGGATCAGCCGGGCCAACAAGGCCAAGTACCGCTTCATCTGCGGCTCCAACCTCATCGGCGGCAAGATGTTCACCTCCCGGCAGTGGAACGTCGGGCCGTTGGACGTGCTGCGGCTGCGGGAGGTGGTCACCCTCGGGGTCGGCTGGCAGAAATACCGCAACCAGACCTCCCTCTACTCCCGCTGGTTCTATCAGGCCCTGTTCTCCAAGCAGTACCAGCACTCGGTGCGGGACAACTACACCCGCCTGCGACTGGCCGAGGCCGGGGTGAAGAACGTGATCAACACCAGCTGCCCCACCACCTGGATGCTGACCGAGGAGCACCTGGCCAAAGTGCCGGAGCAAAAGGGCGACGAGGTGATCTTCACCATCACCGACTGGCGCAAGGATCACGCGGCGGACAACCACCTCATCCGCACCCTGCGCCAGCACTACCGCAAGCTCCACTTCTGGGTACAGGCCGCCCGGGATATCGAATACATGCAGCAGCTCAGCGAGTTCGGTGACGATATCCAGGTGGTGCCACCCCGCCTGGATGACTTCGACCGCCTCCTGCGGGAGACCCCGTCGCTGGACTATGTGGGCTCCCGTCTGCACGGCGGCATCCGCGCCCTGCAGCACGGCCGCCGCACCCTGATCATCGGGGTGGACAACCGGGCGCTGGAGAAGAAGCAGGACATCAACCTGCCGGTCATCGACCGCAAGGAGCAGGAGCAGCAGCTGGCCGAGCGCGTGGCCCAAAGCTGGGCCACCGAGGTGCGGATCCCCCTGGACCGCATCCATGAATGGAAACAACAGTTTCGCTAAGCCACAGAGCCGCCACCCATGAGCCAACGCCGCTACCTGCTGTACGCCGAACAAGACTACGCCTACGCCATGCTGCGCCCCCTGCAGCAGGCCATCCTGGCCCGGGGGGATCAGGCCGCCTGGTTCCTGGCCGGCAGCCAGATACACCCGGCCTATATCAAGGCCGACGAGACCCGCCTGCCCACGGTGCGGGCCGTCTGTGACTGGTGCCCCGATGCCGTGCTGGTGCCCGGCAATACGGTGCCCAGCTTCATTCCCGGCCTCAAGGTCGACATCTTCCACGGCTTCAACGTGGCCAAGGCCACCCGCAGCGACGATCGCGGCCACTTCAACATCCGTGGCTGCTTCGACCTCTACTGCACCCAGGGGCCGAACACCACCGCCGGCTTCGTCAGCCGCGCCCGCCAGCATGGCTATTTTGAGGTGGTGGAGACCGGCTGGCCGGCTCTGGACCCCCTGTTTCAGCCCGCCGCCGAGGCGCAGAACGAGGATCCACGGCCGACCATACTGTTCTGCTCCACCTTCACCCCGGCCCTGAGCGCCGCCCCCCTGCTCATCGACGAGATCCGCCGGCTGCGGGACACGGGGCGCTGGCGCTGGCTGGTGCAGTTCCATCCCAAGATGGCTCCCGAGGTGGTGGCGGCCTATCAAGCCCTGCAGAACGAACACCTGCGCTTCGTGGAGACCGACAACGTCATCCCCCTGCTGCAACAGGCCGATGTGATGCTCTGCGACACCTCCTCCGTGATGACCATGTTCCTGTTGCAGCGGCGGCCCGTGGTCACCTTCCGCAACCAGACGGTGGGGGACCGGGCGCACCTGCTGGATGTCAGCCGGATAGAGGAACTCGAAGCGGCCCTGGCCAACGCCCTGAGCCGCCCGGCGCCCCTGCTGGCGGCGATAGACGGCTTCATCCGGCAGACCCATCCCTACCGGGACGGCCGCGCCAGCGAGCGGGTGCTGGATGCGGTGGAGGCGCGCCTGGCCCGGGGTCGGGGCGACTTGAAGGCCAAACCGTGGAATCTGCTGCGCACCTTCAAGGAGCGCCGCAAGCTGGGCTACTGGTGGCCCTGAGCCAAGGATTCACGCACCGCCACACACCACAAACTAAAGAGGCCGTCAGATGACGGCCTCATTGTGTTGATGGGACGGGATTCAACCGGGCTGACACAGCGCCAGATAGCGACGGGCTATGGTCCGGGCGGACACCTTGTCCAGGATCTCGGCCTCTGCCACCGGCGGATACTCGGCCAGGGCGGCCCGGGTCGTCGCGGCCAGGGCGGCCGGATCCCGCCGCGGCACCAGGAAGCGGGCCAGGGGGCCGGTCAGTATCTCCACCGGACCTGTGGGACAGTCGGTGCTCACCACAGGGGTGCCACAGGCCAGCGCCTCGATGAGCACGGTGGGCAAGCCCTCAAAGTCAGAGCTCAACACCAGCGCCTTGGCCGCCGCGATCCAGGGATAGGGATTTTGCTGAAACGGCGGCACCAGCACCCGCTCCGCCACCCCGGCGGCCTCGGCGGCGGCCCGCACCTTGTCCGGATGATTGGAGAGCAGCACCAGCCGGGGCGCCTCCGGCATCAGCTTGAGGGCCGCAAACAGCACGTCGTGACGCTTCTGGCGGGCAAAGCGACCGATATGGATGAGATAGGGTTCCGCCGGCAGCGCCGGCTGCGGCTCCCTAGCCAGGGCCTGGATGTGCGCCAGATCGAAGGGATTGTAGATGGTCTGCATGGCGGCCGGGTGGATCCGCCCCTTGCGGCGGATCTCCTCGCCGATGCCGTCCGAGACTGTGATGAGCCGCTTGCCGTCCAGGCATTTGACCCAGCGCCACTTGCGGTAGTACTTGATGGGCCCCAGGCGCCACTCCCGGCGCAGGGTCTCCTCCAGGGAGGCGTGCACCACATAGTGGCTGTTGGGCCAGTCACAGGCCGCCACCAGGCGATCGCAGCGGGAGGTGTTGGACAGAATGAGATCGAAGGGGCCGGCCGCCGCCACCCGCTCCGCCATCAGGGCCTGCAGATCGCGGACGCTGCGGGCCATGCGGCCGCGGCTGTCCAGCCGGCGCTGGCGACTGTCGTACAGGTAATGCAGCCGCAACCCATCGGGCAGCACGAAGTCACCCCGCTTCTCCAGCACCAGCAGCTCAACCTCGGCGCCCTCGGCCGCCAGAGCCTGATACAGGCTCAGCATCACCTTGGTGACGCCGCCGCCGGAGCAGGAGGGAATGATGATGGCAACACGGGGCATGGGGACTCCTTGGGTTAGGCACACAGGGCCAGGTATTGGGCGGCGATATGCTCCCCCGCCACGGCGGCCAGGATGGCCGGTTCAGCCACATCCGGTGGATTGCGCAGACAGGCCAGGGCGGTGGCCGCCAGCGCCGCCGGATCCCGCCGGGGCACCAGGCAGGCCGCCAACGGGCCGGTCAAGATCTCCTTGGGGCCGAACGGGCAATCCGTGCTCACCACAGGGGTGCCGCAGGCCAGCGCCTCGATGAGCACGGTGGGCAGGCCTTCGTAGTCGGAGCTCAGCAGCATCAGCTCGGCCCGGGCGATCCAGGCATAGGGGTTATGCTGAAAGCCCGGGGTGAGGATGCGGGACTCGACTCCGTAGCGACGGGCCAGGCGGCGGACCTTCTCCGGCCGGTTGCACAGCAGCACCAATGGCGGTGCGTCGG
This sequence comes from Pseudaeromonas aegiceratis, assembly GCF_046254905.1. Classification (GTDB taxonomy): domain Bacteria; phylum Pseudomonadota; class Gammaproteobacteria; order Enterobacterales; family Aeromonadaceae; genus Pseudaeromonas; species Pseudaeromonas aegiceratis. Next base: position 212,152 of record NZ_CP158016.1, on the reverse strand, counting down.
GCATGCGCCGCAGGGCGTCGAACAGGATGTCGTGGCGCTTTTGCCGGGTGAAGCGCCCCACATGGATCATGAAGGGCCCGTCCGGCAGCCCCTCCACCGGCGCCTGGGCCAGCTGGCGAATGCGCTCCAGCTGGAACGGGTTGTAGATGGTCTGCACACTCTCCGGCTTGAGCCAGCGGCTGGCCCTGAGTTCGGCGGCTATACCGTCTGAGACCGTGATGATCCGCTTGCCGATGAGGGCCCGCGCCTCCTGCCAGCGCCGCCAGAACTTGAATGGGCCGTGGCGCAGCTCCGCCAGCAGCTCCTGCTGCAGCGCGCAGTGGCAGAAGTAGTAGCAGGGGGCGAAGTCGCAGCCCGCCACCACCCGGTCGCACTTGGTGGAGTTGGACAAGAAGAGATCGAAGCGCCCCTGCTCCGCCTCCACCGCCCGCACCTGGCGCATCAGCTGCTGCTGGCTGGCCGCCAGACTCAGCGGCTGGGCCTCATCGAACACCTGATGCAGGGCGATCCCCGCCGGGGGCAGGAAGTCGCCGCCGGGATGGAAGATGAACAGGTGCACGCTGTGCCCCGCCTGCTGCAGGACTTCGGCCTGGCTCAGGGCGATCTTGACGGTGCCATTGGCATTGAGGTTGTTGCAAAAGACGGCGATGCGCTTCATTCCGGGCGGCGGGTTCAGTCAGCGATGAGTGGCCGGATGATAGCATGCTTTGATCCGAAAGCCGTGACGCCGGCGTCTTGAGTCCTGAACCCCCATCACGGATACTGGCTGCCATTTTTCCCTGCGACGACCGCCATGCTCTATCGCCTGATCTACACCCTGCTCATCTACCTTGCCCTGCCCGTGGTGCTGTACATCACCTACCGTCCCCAGGCCGGCAAGCCGGGCTATGGCCGGCGCTGGAAGGAGCTGCTGGGCTGGGTGCCGCCGCTCAAAGCCGAGGCGCCCCTGTGGATCCACACCGTCAGCGTCGGCGAGTCCCTGGCGGCCATGTCGCTCATCCGCCAGCTGAAGGCCGAGCAACCGGATCTGCCCCTCCTGGTGACCACCACCACCCGCACCGGCGCCGATCAAATCGCCCGCCTGGGGGATCTGGTGGAGCACAGGTACGCCCCGCTGGACTACCCAGGCGCCGTGGCCCGCTTTCTCAACCGCACCCGCCCCCGGGCCCTGGTGATCATGGAAACCGAGCTGTGGCCCAACTGGCTGGCGGCCTGCGGTCGCCGGCAGCTGCCGGTGGTGGTGATGAACGCCCGGCTGTCGGAGCGCTCCTGCCAGCGCTATCAGAAGGTGAGCGGGGTGTTTGCCAGCATGAGCCGGCAGGTCAGCCTGTTCCTCTGCCAGCATCGCGACGATGCCGCCCGCTTCCTGCGGCTGGGGGTCCCACAGAGCCGGGTCCAGGTGACCGGCTCCCTCAAATACGACATCCAGCTGGATCCTGAACAGGTGAGCGCCGGCGAGCAGCTCAGGCGGACCCTGCAGGCCCGCCCGGTGTGGATCGCCGCCAGCACCCATCCCGGTGAAGACGAGCTGCTGCTGGCACAGCTGCCCAGGATCCGCGCCGCCCATCCAGACAGCCTGCTGATCCTGGTGCCGCGCCATCCGGCGCGCTTCGAGCCGGTGGCGGCCCTCTGCCAGCAGGCGGGCTTCGCCCTGGCCCGCCGCAGCCGGCAGGAACCCATCACCACCGACACCGCCATCTATCTGGCGGACACCATGGGGGAGATGCCGCTGCTGCTGCAGATGAGCGATCTGGCATTTATGGGGGGCAGCCTGGTGCCGGTGGGGGGCCACAACCTGCTGGAACCCGCCAGCCTGGGCAAGCCGACCCTGATCGGCCCCCACAGCTTCAACTTTGCGGACGTGACCCATCAGCTGTGCGAGCAGAAGGCCTGTCGTCAGCTGGCGGATGCGGAGGAGGTGGCCGCGGCTGTGTGTGAGCTGCTGGGGGACGCGGCGCTGCGCCAGCAGATGGGGATGCGGGCCTTCGATGTGGTGGCCGCCAACCAGGGCGCCCAGCGCAAGACGCTGCAGGCCATACTGGGGACCCTGGCCCAGGCGCAGGCTCAGCCGGCCTGATAGCCTGCCATCAGCTCGTCCCAGTCCGCCTCCTGCCAGAAGAAGGCGGTGTGCAGCCCCTGCTCCTTGCGCAGGGAGCGCTGCAGCCGCGCCAGCATCTGCGGCTGCCAGCGCCCGGGGGCGCGAATGGCACACTTGTCGAAATCAATGACCCAGACCTTGCCCTGCGCATCCAGCAGCAGGTTGTGGCTGTTCAGATCCGAGTGCCAGGCGCCCTCCTCGTGCAGCAGGCGAATGACCACGCCAACCTTGCGCCACTCCTCGCCAGTGAGCGCTCGCTCACGCAGCAGACTCACCAGATCCCGCGCCCCAGGGATCCGCTCCAGCAGGAGATCGGCCCGATAGCAGAGCCCCTGGCGGGTTACCCGGGCGGCCACCGGCCTGGGCACCGGCAGGCCCGCCGCCCACAGGTCGTTGAGCAGGGCGAACTCACGATAGCAGCGGCTGCGGGCCAGGCCTGTGTAGCAGAACCTGTCCCCCAGCAGCTTGCCCAGCAGGCCGCCGCGCCAATAGTGGCGCAGCACCAGCTCACAGCGGGGGCCGCGGATAAACCAGGTGACGCCCCGCCCATGGGACTGACCCAGCACGGCGTCCTGCCGCTGCCAATGGGCGGGGTCGAAACAGGCGGCGCCGAACTCGGGTAACAGGCTGGCGTCATACCAGCTGGCGGCAGATCCTTCTTGCCAGTGTTGCAATTGCTGCATCCGCAGTCTCTTCTCGGGTAGGGGGGGACATTTTACAACCCCGGCCCGAGTTTGCATAATGCGCCCATTTCCCCTGTGGAGTTGCCCCATGCCCCTCTTCTCCTCCGCGCCCCGCCGCCTGTGCGTGCTGCGCCTGTCCGCCATCGGCGATTGCGTCAATACCGTGGCCGTCATCCAGGCCATCCAGCGGCAATGGCCCAGCACCGAGATCACCTGGATCATGGGCAAGCTGGAGGCCAGCCTGTTGGGGGATCTGCCGGGGGTGACTGTGATCCCCTTCGACAAGAAGGCGGGCTGGCGTGGCTATCGGCAGGTGTGGCAGCAACTCAAGGGCCAGCGCTTCGACGCCCTGCTGCACATGCAGGCCGCCCTGCGGGCCAGCCTGCTGACCCTGGGGATCAAGGCGCGCCACCGCATCGGCTTCTGCAAGGCGCGGGCGGCCGACGGTCAGTGGCTGTTCACCAACCACAAGGTGCCGGCGCCCCCCCTGGCCAAGCGCCATGTGGTGGACAACCTGCTGGGCTTCGCCGCCGAACTGGGGGTGACGGATCTCGCCCCGCGCTGGACCATCCCCACCGCCGCCGCGGACGACGCCTGGGCCCAGGCGCAGCTCCAGGGGAAACCGACCCTGCTGCTGAGCCCGTCGGCCAGCAAGGCCAGCCGCAACTGGCAGACCGCCGGCTATGCGGCCCTCATCGCCCACGCCCAGGGCAAAGGGCTGCAGGTGGCGCTGTGTGGCGGCCCCAGCCAGGGTGAGCGCCAACTGGGTAGCGAGATCGTCGCCGCCTGTGCCCAGCCGCCCCTCAACCTGATAGGCCAGACTAACCTTAAGCAGTTGCTGGCCCTGATGAAGCAGTCCCGCATCCTGGTCTCCCCCGACTCGGGCCCCGCCCACATGGGCAACGCCGCCGGGGTGCCGGTGCTGGGACTGTACGCCGATCAGACGCCACGTCGCACCGGTCCCTACCTCTGGCAGGCCGAGACCGTCAGCGTGTTCGAGCCCCTGATGCTGGCCCAGACCGGCATGACCCTGGATCAGCTGCCCTGGCGCACCCGCCTCAAGCAGGCGGATGCCATGGAACAGATCACGGTACCCATGGTGCTGGCCGCCTTCGATCGGCTGCTGGCACAGACCGCTCAAGGAGACGCCTCATGACCCGCGCCCTGTTTCCCGGCACCTTCGACCCCTTGACCCTGGGCCACCAGGATCTGATCCAGCGGGCCGCCCGCCTGTTCGACGAGGTGATCGTCGCCATCGCCATGAGCCCGGGGAAACGGCCGCTGTTTGAGCTGGAGGAACGGGTGGCGCTGGCCCGAGCGGTCTGCGCCCAGTGGCCCAACGTGCGGGTGGATGGCTTCTCCGGTTTGCTGGTGGATCATCTGCGCCAGACCGGCGCCAACGTGCTGTTGCGGGGGGTGCGCTCCCTGAGCGACTTCGACTACGAGCAGCAACTGGTGGGCATGTATCGCCGCATGGTGCCGGATCTGGAGATCCTCTACATGCCCACCGCCGCCGAGCTGGCCTTCATCTCCTCCACCCTGGTGCGGGAGGTGGCCCTGCACGGCGGCGATGTGGCCTGCTTCGTGCCGCCCTCCGTGGCCGAGGCGGTGCGCGCCCGCATCGCCGGCGACCACTCCGCCTAGCCTAGCGTTGGCACAGGGGGCAGAACACGGTACTGCGCTGCCCCAGGCGGATCTCTTCCAGCGGATGGCCACAGGCCAGGCAGCCCTGGCCGGCCCGGCCGTACACCTGCAGCTGCTGGGCAAAGTAGCCCGGCTTGCCATCGGCCTTGGTGAAATCCTTCAAGGTGGTGCCCCCCTGGCCGATGGCCCGGGTCAGCACCGCCTTGATCTCCGCCACCAGCACCTCGGCCTCGCTTGCCCTCAGGCTGCCCACCGGGCGCCTGGGGTCGATGTGGGCGGCAAACAGCGCCTCGTTGGCGTAGATGTTGCCCACCCCCACCACCAGGTGATTATCCATCAGCCAGGGCTTGATGGGCCCCTTGCGGCCACGGCTGCGGGCCAGCAGGTAGTCGGCGGTGAAGGCGTCGGTGAGGGGCTCGGGGCCCAGCTTGGCCAGCAGGGGGTGGCGGGCCGGATCCTCCGGCGTCCACAGCAGGGCGCCGAAGCGCCGCGGATCATGCAGCCGCAACAGCAGGCCGTTGCCCAGCTCGATATCCACATGATCGTGCTTCATCACGGGGGCGCCGAGGGGCAGCACCCGCAGGTTGCCGGACATGCCCAGGTGCAGGATGGCGGTGCCCAGCTCGGTCTCCAGCAGCAGGTACTTGGCCCGGCGGCGCACCGACAAGATGGTGCAGCCCACCAGTTGCTGGATGTCGGCGGGCACGGGCCAGCGCAGGCGCGACTCCCGCACCCGCACCGCCGTGATGGTCTGGCCCGCCAGGTGGGGCGCTATACCCTGACGGGTGACTTCGACCTCGGGCAGCTCAGGCATCAGTGACCCCCGCCGAGCAGGTTGCGGTACTGATCCTGACTGAGGCTCAGCAGTTGGCCGCGCCAGTTCACCACCGCATACTGGCCCTGATCCTGATACAGCTGCAGGGTGACGGGTTCCGTCACCCCGGCCAGCCAGACGGTCAGCTCCATGGCCGATCCCCGCACCGCCATCTCCGCCGGCGGCAGCTGCCAGCCCTGCCACTGATTGAGCACCGCGTCGAGCCCGGCGCCATCCAAGCCCAGATCCGGCACCGAGCGCCAACTCTGCCCCACGCGCTCGATGCGCCAGGCCGGCGCCGCCCAGGTCAGCACCACGGCGCCGGTGGGCAGCAGGCCGTCGGTCACCGGCGCAGGATCCTTGCCGGTGAGCCGTTCGTCGCTCAGCCGCAGCACCACTATCATCACCAGCACCAGCAGTATGATGACGTTGTTCCAGCCTTTCTTGGTCAGTCGCTTCATGCTCTTCTCCCCTGCTGGGCGCAGTGTAGCCCGAGGGACGGGCATAAAAAAACCCGGTACGAGACCGGGCTTTTTTCAAGGGGCGATCAATTACTTGATCTTGCCTTCCTTGTAGATCACATGCTGACGAACAACGGGATCAAACTTCTTGATCTCCATCTTCTCAGGCATGGTGCGCTTGTTCTTGGTAGTGGTGTAGAAGTGACCAGTACCAGCGCTGGAGTTCAAGCGAATCTTTTCGCGTCCACCTTTAGCAGCCATGAGCTATCTCCTTACACTACTTCGCCGCGGGCGCGCAGATCTACCAGAACTGCTTCGATCCCCAGCTTGTCGATGATGCGCATGCCCTTGGTGGAAACACGCAGCTTGACGAAACGCTTCTCGCCTTCAACCCAGAAACGGTGAGTTTGCAGGTTCGGCAGGAAACGACGACGGGTCGCGTTCTTGGCGTGGGAACGGTTGTTACCCACTGCCGGACGCTTACCGGTTACTTGGCACACTCTAGACATGTCAGTCTCTCCAAAATCTTACTTCTAATTGCTCGAGCATTTCTTAGCCCCGCTGGCCTGTTGCGGGGCCATATAGAAGGCGGCATTTTATACAGCATCGCTCGGCAAAGATCAAGCTAAAGCCTGACCGTGATCGACTCACAGCCAACCACGTTCGGCAAAAGATACGGTTTCGCCATCCCCGATGACCAGATGATCCAGCACCCGAACATCGATGAGGCCCAGAGCCGCACTGAGGCGCGCCGTCAGCGCGCGGTCGGCCCGGCTCGGTTCCGCCACTCCGGACGGGTGATTATGACAGAGGATGACGGCGGCTGCATGATGTTTTAACGCACTGCGCACCACCTCCCGGGGATAGACGCTGGCGGCATCCAGGGTGCCGACAAACAGCTCCAGAAACGTCACCACCCTGTGCTGGTTGTCCAGCAGCAGCAGGGCGAACACCTCCTGCTGCCGATCCCGCAGCTGGGCCTGCAGGTAGCGGCGGGTGGCCTGGGGGCTGGTGAGCACGTCATCCCGCTGCAGCGCCTCCGCCAGATGACGGCGGCTCATCTCCAGCACCGCCTGCAGCTGCACGAACTTGGCCGTTCCCAGGCCGTGGGCCTGGCAGAACTGCTGCTCGTCCGCCGCCAGCAGGGCCCGCAGGCCGCCAAACTGCGCCAGCAGCTGCCGGGCCAGGGTCACCGCATCGCAACCGGCCACCCCGGTGCGCAGGAAGATGGCCAACAGCTCGGCATCGCTCAAGGCCCCCGGCCCCTTGGCCAGCAACTTCTCCCGGGGCCGCTCCCCCGCCGGCCAGTCTCGAATGCTCATAGCACACCACTCCCCAAGCCAATCCAGAAGAAACGTTAGCCAGGCCAGACCTAGGCTCCCCTGTCAGGTCTGACAGGCGACCAACCCCAGATGACAGAAAAATGAAGTGTGACAAGCCAGTCTGCTCCGGGGGGTGGCCTGTGTTATCTTAGCCCGTCTTCTTTCTCACTAATGGAATCACGCTACCCATGGGACTGGCTAACAAACGCATTCTGCTGGGAGTCAGCGGCGGGATTGCCGCCTACAAGAGCGCCGAGCTGGTGCGTCGTCTCAAGGACGCCGGCGCCGAGGTGCGGGTGGTCATGACCGACGCCGCCCGGGCCTTCATCACCCCCCTCACCCTGCAGGCGGTCTCCGGCCATGCCATACCGCAGGGGGTGCTGGATCCGGCCAGCGAGCTGGGCATGAACCATATCGAGCTGGCCAAGTGGGCGGATCTGGTGCTGCTGGCGCCCGCCACCGCCAACCTCATCGCCCGGCTGGCCGCCGGCATGGGGGACGAGCTGCTCACCACCCTCTGCCTGGCCACCCCGGCCCCGGTGGCCGTGGCGCCGGCCATGAACCAGCAGATGTACCTGCATCCCGCCACCCAGGAGAACCTGCAGACCCTGGCACGGCGCGGCGCCCACATCTGGGGGCCGGATGCCGGCGTCCAGGCCTGTGGCGACGTGGGTCCGGGCCGCATGCTGGATCCCCTGGTGCTGGTGGATCACTGCGTGCGCTTCTTCACTCCGGCCCGGTCGGATCTCAAGCTGCTGATCACCGCCGGTCCCACCCGGGAGGCGCTGGATCCCGTGCGCTTCATCAGCAACCACAGCTCCGGCAAGATGGGCTTTGCCCTGGCGGCGGCCGCCGCCGAGCTGGGGGCCCAGGTCACCCTGGTGGCCGGTCCCGTTGCCCTGCCGACCCCGCCCGGCGTCACCCGCATCGACGTGGAGAGCGGCCTGCAGATGCATGAGGCGGTGATGCGCCTGGCCCCCGAGCAGCAGATCGTCATCGGCTGCGCCGCCGTAGCCGACTACCGGGCCGCCGAAGTGGCACCGCAAAAGATCAAGAAGACCGCCGATAAGGATGCGCTGACCCTGTCCCTGGTGAAGAACCCAGACATCATCGCCGAGGTCGCCGCCCTCTCCCCCCGCCCCTTCGTGGTGGGCTTTGCCGCCGAGACCGAACGGGTCGCCGAGCACGCCCAGGACAAGCTCAAGCGCAAGGGGCTCGACATGATCGCCGCCAACGACGTATCCCGTCCCGAGCAGGGCTTTAACAGCGACCACAATGCCCTGACGGTATTCTGGCAAGGCGGCAGCCAAACCCTGCCCCTGGCCACCAAAACCGAGGTGGCCCGCCACCTGATCGCCCTGATAATAAAGAAGTCACACCATGAAGCAGATTGAACTCAAGATCCTCGACCCTCGCCTCGGCAAGAACTTCCCGCTGCCGGCCTACGCCACCCCGGGTTCCGCCGGCCTGGACCTGCGCGCCTGCCTGGACGCGGCCCTGACCCTGCAGCCGGGGGAAACCCAGCTGATCCCCACCGGGCTGGCCATCCACATCGCCGATCCCAAGCTGTGCGCCACCATACTGCCGCGCTCCGGCCTGGGGCATAAGCACGGTATCGTGCTGGGCAACCTGGTGGGGCTCATCGACTCGGACTACCAGGGTCAGCTGATGGTTTCCATGTGGAATCGCAGCCAGGCAGCCTTCGAGATCCAGCCCGGCGATCGCATCGCCCAGCTGGTGTTCCTGCCGGTGGTGCAGGCCAGCTTCAGCATCGTCGGCGAATTCGAAGGTTCGGAGCGGGGTGAGGGCGGCTTCGGCTCCTCCGGCCGCCAGTAAGCGTCAGCAGTCAAGGGAAGTCACCGTCATGACGACAGCGCATAACAGCCCCAACCGGCGTGAACAGATACTGCAGGCCCTGGCCCTGATGCTGGAGCACCAGCACGGTCAGCGCATCACCACCAAGAGCCTGGCGGCGGAGGTCGGCGTCTCGGAGGCCGCCCTCTATCGCCACTTTCCCAGCAAGGCACGGATCTTCGAGGGGCTCATCGACTTCATCGAGGAGACCCTGCTCTCCCGGGTCAACCTGATACTGCAGGAGGAGAAGGAGACCCTGGTGCGCTGCGAGCGGCTGCTGCAGCTGCTGCTCACCTTCGCCGAACGCAACCCGGGGATCACCCGCATCCTCACCGGCGATGCCCTGCAGGGCGAGCACGAACGGCTGCGGGTGCGCATCACTCACATGTTCGACAAGCTGGAGAGCCAGCTCAAGCAGGTACTGCGTGAGAAGCGACTGCGGGAAGGCCAGGGTTTTGAGGTAGATGAGACCCAGCTGGCCAACCTGCTGCTGGCCTATGTGGAGGGCCGTCTGAGCCAGTTCGTGCGCAGCCAGTTCCAGAAAAAGCCCATGGACAACTTCGACACCCAATGGCAGTTTATCCACAATCAGCTGCTCCAGAGCTGAGACATTGCATTTAAAGGAGAAACCATGGAAACCGAGATCCTCACCGACGCCACCCACTGGCTCGCCAGCAATCAAGGGCTGTTCATCGAGTACGCCGTGAACATCGCCGCTGCCCTGATCACCCTGGTGGTGGGCTGGTTTGTCGCCAATCTGTTCAGCCACGGCCTGGTGCGGGTGATGAACAACCGCCGGGTAGACGTCACCATCACCGGCTTCATCGGCAATCTGGTGAAGTACACCATTCTGGCCTTCGTGGTGATCGCCGCCCTCAGCCGCATCGGGGTACAGACCGCCTCCTTCGTCGCCATCATCGGTGCCGCTGGTTTGGCCGTCGGCTTGGCGCTGCAAGGCTCCCTGTCCAACTTCGCCGCCGGGGTGCTGCTCATCATCTTCCGCCCCCTGAAGGCCGGTGAGTACGTGGAAGTGGCCGGTACCGCCGGCAGCGTCACCCAGGTACAGATCTTCACGACCGTGCTGACCACCCCGGACAACAAGGTGGTGGTGGTGCCCAACGCCAATGTGCTGAACGGCAATATCGTCAACTACTCCCGCATGGCTACCCGCCGGGTGGACATGACCTTCGGCATCGGTTACGGCGCCGACCTGCACCAGGCCAAGCAGATCCTCGAAGGCCTGCTGGCCGCCGACAGCCGCATCTTGAAGGATCCGGCCTGGACCATCGCCGTGGGCACCCTCAACAGCTCCTCCGTGGATCTGGTGGTGCGACCCTGGGTCAACACCGCCGACTACTGGGGGGTGTTCTTCGATCTGCAGGAGAAGGTGAAGCTGGCCTTCGACGAAGCGGGTATCGAGATCCCCTTCCCGCAGATGACGGTGCACCAGGGCCAATAAGCCCACCGCCCCAAAAAAAACCGCCAAGCTTGGCGGTTTTTTTTCGTCGGCTCGCGGCCTAAGCTGAAAGCCCCGGCCATCCCGACCAGGAGAGGAAGATTGAGCATGCCCAGGATGATGTCACGCCCTCGACGCAGATGCGGGCGACGGTGCCCGCCCTTGGGCCTGTTGGCCCTGGGATGCGCCCTGAGCCTGCTGACCGGCTGCCATGGCCATGACCACGGCCACAGAAACCAAACGGACGCGGCCCCCTTCAGCCTCACCATACTGCACATCAACGATCATCACTCCCACCTGGCCCCCACCCCCGGCAGCCTGACCCTGCACGGCGGCGCCACCCAGGTGGAGATGGGCGGCTTTCCCCGCGTTGTGGCCCTGGCCAAGCAGCTGGCCGCCAGCCAGGCCCACCCCCTGCTGCTGCACGCAGGGGACGCCATCACGGGGGATCTCTACTACACCCTGTTCCAAGGGGCGGCGGATGCGGCGCTGATGAACCGCCTCTGCTTCGACGCCATGGTGGTGGGCAACCACGAGTTCGACAACGGCGATGCCGGTCTCAGGGCCTTCATCGACGAGCTGCACGACGGCGACTGCCAGACCCCGGTGCTGGCCGCCAACGTGCTGCCGCCAAAAGGCGTCTCGCCCCTCTATCCGGAGAGCGGCAGCCTGCTGCAACCCTACCTCATCAAGCAATATGGTGACGAGCGGGTCGGCATCATCGGCATCGCCACCGGGCGCAAGACCCAGAGTTCTTCCAGCCCGGACGCCAGCACCCAGTTTCTGGACGAAACCAGCACGGCGCAGCAGTACATAGACGAACTGCAGGCCCAGGGGGTGAACAAGATAGTGCTGCTGAGCCACTACGGTTACGGCGAAGATCAGGCGATGGCGGCCAGGCTGACCGGGGTGGATGTCATCATAGACGGCGACTCCCACAGCCTGCTGGGGGCAGGTTTCGGCGAGCTGGGGCTCAACCCGGCGGGGCCCTATCCCACCGAGATCCAGGATGCCGCCGGCAACCAGGTGTGCGTGGCCCAGGCCTGGCAGTATGCCGATGTGCTGGGGGAGCTGAAGGTCACCTTTGATGGCGAGGGCCGGGTGCAGGCGTGCCGCGGCACCCCGCATCTGCTGCTGGGGGACAGCTTCAAGCAGAAGGACGCCGAAGGTAACTATGTGGCCCTGACGGGAGACGCCCTCACCACCCTCACCGCCTGGGTGAACGACAACCCGCTGCTGGCCATGGTTCCCCCGGATCCCGCCGCCCAGACCCGGCTGGAGGAGTACGCCAGTCGGGTGCAGACCATGCAGGCGACTGTGATAGGTCAGGCCGACAATGATCTCTGCCTCACCCGCATCCCGGGGGACAACCGCAGCGCCCTCTGCGCCAGCGCAGACACCCGGGCCCACGGCGCCGACATCAGCAACCTGGTGGCCCAGGCCTTCTTGGCCATGAGCGTCAACGCCCAGATCGCCATTCAGAACGGCGGCGGCGTGCGCAGCGACGTGGCGGCAGGCGACATCAGCATAGGCACCGCCTACACCCTGCTGCCCTTTGCCAATACCCTCACCAACCTCGACATGACGGGGGCCGAGATCCGCCGGGTGCTCAACGAGGCGGTGGACTACGCCTTCGCCCCGGATGGCTCCACCGGCTCCTATCCCTACGCCGCCGGCCTGCGCTTCGATGTGGATCGCGCCCGGGCCGCAGGCGCGCGCCTGTTCAACATAGAGACCAGGGTCAAGGGCAGCCAGGCCTGGGTGGCGTTGGACGACGGTGCCCACTACCGGGTAGTGACCAACTCCTTCACCGCCCAGGGTAAGGACCACTACCTGACCTTCGGCACCGTCAGCGCCGCTGGCCGGGCAGAAGACACCTACCTGGACTATGCCCAGTCCTTCGTGGACTACGTCAAGGCCCGGGGCCGCCTGAGCAAGCCGGCCGAAGAGGACTTCTCCACCCAGCACTTCTACGACGCCGACGGCGTGCTGCAGCAGTAGATCCGCCGGCACCTGACGCCATAAAAAAACGGGATCCAGTGGATCCCGTTTTTTCGTTCAGCCGGCCGCCTGGGGCTGGATCTCCCCCCCTCGCCGGGCCCACCAGAACAGCAGCAGCCCCGGCACATAGAGCCAGAGGGAGAGCAGCAGATTATCCAGGCCGGCGGCGTAGAGCAGCCAGGCCCCGTAAAGGCTGGCACCCCCGGCGATCAGGTACTGGCCGGCGCCCCGCACGCCCTGTTGCCAGCTCCACTTGAGCAGGAAGACCCCCACCAGCAGGTAGGGCACCAGGATCATCTGGGCGGAGATGGCCAGCAGGCTGTTGTAGCTCTCCTCCTGCCAGTGGATCACCAGCAGAGACAGTTGCACCGTCAGACTGGTGAGCCAGAGGGCGTTGATGGCCACCCCCTGCCCGTTCTGCCGCCGGAACAGCGCCGGGAAGGCGCCGTGCATGGCGGCGCTCCAGGGCACCTCCACGGCAAACAGGGTCCAGCTCAGGTAGGAGGCGCACACCGAGACCACCAGACCGATGCCGATGATCAGCTTGCCCGGCGCCCCCAGCATTTGTTCCATCAACAGGGCCATGGAGGGATTGTGCAGCCCGGCCAGCTCGGCCCGGCTCTGCAGGCCGAAGGAGAGCAGGGTGATCAGCACGTAGAGGGTCAGGGCCAGCCCCACCCCCAGCAGGGTCGCCCGACCTATGTCCCGCCGCCGCCGAGCCCGGGCCGACAGCACTATGGCCCCCTCGATGCCCGTGAACACCCACAGGGTGATGATCATGGTCTGCCGCACCTGCTGCCACACCGGCACGCCCAGCTCCAGCCCTCGCCAGTCCAGCATGGCCAGATCCAAGTGAAAGGCCAGCCAGGCCAGCAGGATGAACAGCAGCAGGGGCAGCAGCTTGGCGACGGTGGCCACCAGGTTCACCAGGGCAGCCTCGCGGATCCCCCGGGCCACCAGCCAGTGCACCGCCCACACGAAGCAGGAGGAGCCCAGCAGCGATGCCAGCGTGTTGCCTTCACCGAACAGGATCTGCCCCGACGTGTCGGTGAACAGGCTCAGGGTGGCGAAAACGATCACCAGGTAGGTGACGATGCCCAGGGTGGCGCACAGCCAGTAGCCCCAGGCGGAGCAGAATCCCACCAGCTCACCGAAACCGGCCCGGGCATAGGTGTAGATGCCACCGTCCAGATCCGGCCGCTGGCGGGAGAGGAGCAGGAAACAGCCGGCCAGCAGCAGGATCCCCACCCCGGTGATGAGCCAACCGATGAGCACGGCCAGCGGCGAGGCCACCTCGGCCATGTTCTGGGGCAGGCTGAACACCCCGGCCCCCACCATGGAGCTGAACACCAGGGCCGTCAGGGACCACAGGCCTATCTTGCCGGCGCTCATGCCTGCTCCTTGGCCGCGCGCCGGGCAAAGGCCCGGGCCAGCTCGGCGATGTGCTCAGGGCCTATGCCGCAACAGCCCCCCACCAGGGTGGCCCCCACCGTCAGCCAGCGCTCCGCCCAGGCCAGGTAGGCCGGCGGATCCAGATCCGCCCGCAGCTCATCCAGGCCGTCGTTGGCAGTGGCCTCCTCCGGCTGGGGCGGGAAGGCGTTGGCGTAAGCCCCCAGTTGCAGTTCGGCGCCGGCCGCCACCCGCACCCCGTCGGCGACGGCCAGGGCCGCCTCGATCACCTCAGGCTGGCTGCAGTTGAACAGCGCCGCCTCGGCCCCCAGCTCGATGGCCGCCGCGATGGCCGCCGCCACCGGCTCGCCGGAGCGCAACCTGGGCTCCCCCTCCCGCAGCACATCCTGCAGGGTAAAGGAGACCCAGTAGGGCTTGCCGTCGTCGGGCAGCAGGGCATGCACCGCCCGCACCTCGGCGATCAGGCTCTGGGTTTCCGCCAGCCAGAGATCCACATGGGGAGCCAGGCCGGCGATGATGGGCCGGGCCAGCTCCGCCACCCGCTCGGCCTGATACAGATCCGCCCGGTAGGAGCCGAACAGCGGCGGCAGGGAGCCGGCGACCATCACCGGCTGAGCGCCCACCGCCTCACGCGCCAAGCGCCCGGCCAGATCCACCAGGCCCGGTCCCTGCTCGGCAAAGCGGGCCTCGCCGATGTGAAAGGGCACCACGGCGTAGTTGTTGGTGGTGATCACCCGGGCGCCGGCATCGATAAAGGCCCGGTGGGCGGCCACCACCTGCTCGGGCTCCTCCATCAGGGCCAAGGCGGACCATTCGGGTTGACGGAAGGGGGCGCCACGCCGTTGCAGCTCGCGGCCCATGCCGCCGTCGAGCAAGGTGAGTTTACCGGCCATGTTCGGACTCCTGGCTGTTAATTTTGGAAGTGGGGACATTTAGATGTCTGGGCGGCCAAGCTAGACCTTTCCAGGGCAAAAGGCAAGGCGGCAGATAAAAAAATGCCGCCCACCTGGGTGGACGGCACGGCTCACTGGGAAGGTGAGGGTTCGGTTAGCCTTTGGGCACCTGCATGTCGGCGCTGACTACCACGCCGTCACGGGCCAGATCCAGCCGGCTGTCCAGGGTCACACCCCGCAGCTGCTCGAACTGCTGCAGCAGCTGGGCCTGTTCAGCCTTGCCCTGGGCGTCTTCCGGCACCTCGTCCAGCGCCTTGTCCAGCACATCGGCCAGCAGGCCGTAATCCAGGTGCATCTGGTACAGGCCGTTGCCGGTGAGCGGCTGCTGGCCGATCTCGGCGGCCCGGGCGGCGCCGGCCTCCCCGCTATACAGGGCCAGATGCTGGCCATAACGGGCCAGCTTGACCCCTTGCGGCAGCGGGAACAGGGGCGGCAGCGGCACATCCACGCTCTGACCGTCGGCGGGCAGCGGCAACTGGGCCAGCTGGGGATCCAGCATGCCCAGCATGCCCCACAGCTGTTCCGGCTTGCTGGCACTGACATGGGCGGTGAAGGAGAGGGCCTCTATCTTGGGCAGCTCGGTCTGGGGATCGACGGCCCCCAGCTTGAGATCCTGCAGCTCGACGCCAATGCCCTGCAGCCCCTGGATCATGCCGGTCATCATGCCCAGCATGGCGGGATTGCTCTGCTTGAGGTCCTGCTGCAGCGCCACCAGGGGCTCACAGCTGAAGCTGGCCTGGGTGGCGCGGCCCCACAGCTGGCTCAGCACAGGTGCCAGGGCGTCCACGTTGAGACCCAGGTTGACCGCCAGCAGCCCCTTGGCCTCCTTGGGCACGAAGCCCTGCAGCTTCTGCAGCTCTGTCATGGCGGCAGCATCGGTGGACTCCAGCTTGCCGGCGGTGCCCAGGCTCATGCCGGCCTCGCTGCGCTCCAGCTTGGTATAGCCGAACAGGGTGCGGGGCCAGAGGGCCGCCATGCCTTCCAGATCCTGCTGACAGCCCGGCGTGCGCCAGGGGGCCAGCTCCTGGCTGGCCTGGCCATGGCTGAGCTTGTCCGCCAGCTGGGCCAGGGGCGAGTCGGCACGGGTGATGCCCTGCACCAGCCCCAGGTGGTTGAGGTAACCCAGGGCGAAGGGCACGAAGCCGTGCTGCTTGACCAGCTGGGCCAGCAGATCGCTGTCAGCCAGGCTATGGGCCGGCTTCACCAGCCCCAGGGCGGGCTTGAGGCCCTGCTCCACCGGGATCAGCTCGCCGGCATCCAGGGTCAGCACCGCAAAGCCGGCCTGCTTGGCCAGCACCAGGGCCAGGGGAAATTCACCCTCCAGGGCGAACGGATAACGACGATAGCTGACGCCGTCCAGCGCAGCGGTCTCACCCTTGGCCTGGAAGCGGGCCTCGGCGGCCTGGATGAAGCGATCGAAGGCCGCCTCGTCCGCCAGCTTGACCCGCAGCACCGGTAGGGCGCCCACGGTATAAAAGGCCTGATCCACCTTGTCTCCCAGCCCCAGGGCGGCGGGGGCCTGCGCCCCCTG
Organism: Pseudaeromonas aegiceratis; assembly: GCF_046254905.1. GTDB lineage: Bacteria > Pseudomonadota > Gammaproteobacteria > Enterobacterales > Aeromonadaceae > Pseudaeromonas > Pseudaeromonas aegiceratis. Next base: position 195,925 of record NZ_CP158016.1, on the reverse strand, counting down.
CTGCAGGGCGGTGGCAAACTCGCCATACAGGCCCAGCAGCATGCGCAGGCCGGCATCGGCGGACTGGCCCTCGCCGTCCAGCTGCTTGGCCAGCTTGTCCAGCTCGCTCTGCAACTGGGCCGGCTCCGGGATCAGCCCCTGCCAGCGGGTCTGCAGCACGGCGAAGTTATCCTGCCAGCTGGCCGGCTCCAGGGCGCCAGAGAACACCAGGGTGTCCACCGGCACATAGCTCAGGCTCGACTCCCCGGCACCGCCAGACGACATGCGGGCGAAGTAGGTTCCCCCGGCGGCCAGCGCGGCGACCACCAGACCGGCCAAAATTCCTTTGTTCATCCCACGCTTCCTTCTCTGCTCTGCGGCCATGACCGCGTAAAAGGGCCTCATCATGGCCCGCATAAGGGTTACAAACAAGTCCGATTTGTGACAGTTATCGCGCCGCCAGGCGGGCGCTCAGGGGCGGCAGCCAGGTTTCCGAGCCCAGCAGGCGCTGATCGTGCCGATACTCGTCGGTGACCCGGATCTCCCAGGGCCGGGCGAAGTGCCGCGCCAGGGCCTGAACCAGAGTATCGAATCCCCAGGCGCAGACCGCGTTGCTATCCAGATGATAGACCCCCCGGGCCCGGGCCTGGAGCAGTTGCCATAGCCCGGCGGCGGTATCCGTCATGAAGGAACAGGCGGGGATCCAGAGGCGGCTGGCCGCCACCTCGCCCCGGCTGGCCTGCCACTCATCCAGCGCCGCCAGCATGTTGTTGCCCCGGGCATCCGCGTCGATCTGCCAGCCGATGCGGGCGATGCAGGCGGCAGGATTGGCCGCCCGGATCCCCTGCTCGCAGCGGAACTTGTAGCGGCCGTAATCTTCCTGAGCATTGGGCGTATCCTGCAGCCGGTGAGGGCCGTCGGGCACGGCGTCAAACACCATGGCCGTGCTGGTGAACAGCAGCGGTATCTGCCGCGCCCCGGCCTCCCGGGCCAGAAACGCGGCCCAGGCCTCGCCGCCCATGGCCAGATGGGCGATGGCATCGGGCCGCAGGCGATCCAGCATCTGCCGCCCCGCGGTCTCGTCCGCCGGATCCACCAGCTCCCGCCGCCAGGGCAGCACCTGGCCCCCCTCGGCGACCACCCGCCGCGCCAGATGGGGCGCTAGGGTGCCGTTCAGGCCGCTGATCAGTACCCGCATGGCGGCGCCTTAGCCGGCGATGCCGTACTGCTGGCGATAGGCGCGCACCTGCTCCAGCAGACCGGCCAGATCCGGCTGCTCTTCCAGGTAGCTCACCAGATCCCCCAGGCTGATGATGGAGATGACCCTGGCCTGATAGTCCCGCTCCACCTCCTGGATGGCGGACAGCTCGCCCTTGCCCTTCTCCTGGCGGTCCAGGGCGATCAGCACCCCGGCCAGGCTGGCGCCGTTGGCCTGGATCAGATCCATGGACTCGCGGATGGCGGTGCCGGCGGTGATGACGTCATCCACCAGCATGATGCGGCCGGCCAGCGGGCTGCCCACCAGGTTGCCGCCCTCGCCGTGATCCTTGGCCTCCTTGCGGTTGAAGCACCAGGGCACGTCCTGGTCGTACACCTCGGCCAGCTGCACCGCGGTGGCGGAGGCGATGGGGATCCCCTTGTAGGCCGGGCCGAACAGCACATCGAAGTCGATGCCGGCATCCATCAAGGCGGCGGCATAGAAGCGGCCCAGGCGCGCCAGATCCCGACCGGAGTTGAACAGGCCGGCATTGAAGAAGTAGGGGCTCTTGCGGCCGGACTTCAGGGTGAAGTCGCCAAACTTGAGCACCTGCTTCTCCAGGGCAAACTCGATAAAGTCACGCTGATAGGCTTTCATGGTCTCTCCTCGGATAAACAAAAACGGCACATAAAAAACGCGGCCAACGCCGCGTCTGTCAACAGGTCCAGCTCAGACCGCCAGGGCCTGGCGCTGCAGGGCGAACAGGGTCTCGAGCCCCTGCTCCGCCATGTCCAGCAGCTGGTTGAGTTCGTCGCGGCTGAAGGGCTCGCCCTCGGCGGTGCCCTGCACCTCGATGAGCTTGCCGCCTTCCATCATCACCACGTTCATGTCGGTCTCGGCGACGGAGTCCTCTTCGTATTCCAGATCGCACACCGGCATGTTGGCCACTATCCCCACAGACAGGGCCGCCACCATGCCCTTCAAAGGCTCCTGCTTGGGTTTGAGCATCCCCTGCTGGCGCATCCAGCCCAGGGCATCGGCCAGGGCCACACAGGCGCCTGTGATGGCGGCGGTACGGGTGCCGCCGTCGGCCTGGATGACGTCACAGTCCACCGTGATGGTGTACTCCCCCAGGGCCTTCAGATCCACCGCCGCCCGCAGGGAACGGCCGATCAGCCGCTGGATCTCCAGGGTGCGGCCCCCCTGCTTGCCGGAGGCGGCCTCGCGGTTCATCCGCGAGTGGGTGGAGCGGGGCAGCATGCCGTATTCGGCGGTGACCCAGCCCTGACCCTTACCCTTGAGGAAACGGGGCACCCCTTCCACCACGCTGGCGTTGCACAGCACCTTGGTGTTGCCAAACTCCACCAGCACAGAGCCTTCGGCGTGACAGGTGTAATGACGGGTGAGGGTGACAGGGCGAACCTGCTGTGGCGTTCTTCCGCTCGGGCGCATGGCAATTCCAGACTATCGATTCAAGTGGCCGCCAGTATACGTCAAAGGCGGTCACATTTCATGGCGCCCGGCTCGGCTGACGCCAGGGTCCGCCTTGGGTATACTGGTCACTCCTTAAGCCAGAACAGAAGAAGCCCTATGATCCATAGCATGACCGCCTACGCCCGCCGTGAATTCAAGGGCGAGTGGGGCACCGCCGTCTGGGAGATCCGTTCCGTCAACCAGCGCTATCTGGAAACCTATCTGCGCCTACCCGAACAGTTCCGCGGCCTGGAACCCCTGCTGCGCGAGCGCTTCCGCGCCAGCCTGGAGCGGGGCAAGGTGGAATGCGGCCTGCGCTTCGACGGCCCCACCGACCAGGCCCAGCTGCACGTCAACGAGGCCCTGGCGGAACAGCTGATCGACAGCGCCCTCTGGGTCATCGACCGCGCCGGCCAAGGCCAGCTCAACCCGCTGGACGTGCTGCGCTGGCCCGGCGTCATGGCCGCCCAGGAGCAGGACATGGACGCCCTCACCCAGACCCTGCTGGCCGGCTTCGATCAGGTGCTGCAGGAGTTCATCGTCGCCCGCCAGTCCGAGGGCGAGAAGCTCAAGGCCCTGATCGAACAGCGGCTGGCCGGCATCCAGGTGGAAGTGGCCAAGGTGCGGGAGCAGATGCCCGCGGTCATCGCCTGGCAACGCCAGCGCCTGCTGGACAAGCTGGCCGACGCCAACATAGAGCTGGAGTCCGGCCGCCTGGAGCAGGAGCTGCTGCTGATGGCCCAACGCATCGACGTGGCCGAAGAGCTGGACCGCCTCGAGACCCACATCGGCGAGACCCACAAGATCCTGAAAAAAGGCGGCGCCTGCGGCCGTCGGCTGGACTTCATGATGCAGGAGTTCAACCGCGAGTCGAACACGCTGGCCTCCAAGTCCATCAACGCCGAAGTCACCCAGTCCGCAGTGGAGCTCAAGGTGCTGATCGAACAGATGCGGGAGCAAATTCAGAACATCGAATAAGCCGTTGTCGGCCTCAACAGCCAAAGCCCCTCCCCCAGGGGCTTTTTTGTTGCTGCCTCTATTCTCGCCAGGTACATGGCAGTGGAACAGCTCGCGCGCGCCCTCCATCCGATGACGAACACAACGTTATTCGGCGGATGGAAACCACCGCCATCAAGTTCGAGTTAACCCCCTAAAACATGGCCTCACCGCATGGTTCCTCACGGCCCCCTATGGCAAGATAAACCCCAATATTTCAAGGACACACCTTGCCTATGCCCCTAGCCATTCCCAGTTATGAACAGATGATGCCGGTGGTACTGCAGAGCCTTGCCGACGGTCAGCCGCTGTTATTGCGCGAGGTGTATGAGCGAGTCTGTGCCCATTACGCCTTCAGCCCCGAGCAGTTGGCCGAGACGCTGCCTAGTGGGCGGCAGAGCACCATTCGCTCGCGGGTGGGTTGGGCCAAGACCTATCTGGTCAAGGCAGGGCTTATCGAGCAGCCCAAGCGGGGCGTTTGCCTAATCACGGCGCGAGGAAAAGATGCTTTGGCTTCCGGGCAGACCATAGGAAACCACTATCTGGCCCGGTTCCCAGAATTTAAAAATTTCTATGAGACCACCGGAATGTCCCGCAAGGAAGCGGAAGCCTTGCTGGCAGATCTGCTAACAGATAGTCCGTCATCCAACCAGGTTAGTGACACAGCCTATGGTGTATCGGCAACACCCCAAGAGCAGATTGAGCAGGCGCTCAGCACCATCAACCAGTCCCTGGCCGATGAGCTGCTGCGCGAAGTATTTGCCCTGTCGCCGCGTTTCTTCGAGCAGTTGGTGGTGGATCTGATGGTGGCCATGGGCTATGGCGGTAGCAATCAGGAGGCCGGGCAGACCACCCGCTACAGCAGCGATGGCGGTATCGATGGCATCATCAAGGAGGACCGGCTGGGCCTCGACTCCATCTACCTGCAGGCCAAGCGCTACAGCGACAAGACCGTCGGCCGCCCCGAGATCCAGGCCTTTGCCGGTGCATTGGAAGAACATAAAGCCCGCAAAGGGGTCTTTATCACCACCTCCGGCTTTAGCAGAGAGGCGCATGAATATGTGGGTCGGATTGAAAAACGCATCGTACTGATCGACGGCGCCCGCCTGGCGGCCTTGATGATCGAATACGGCGTCGGCGTCACCACGCGCCAGACCCTGACCATCAAGGCACTGGATTCGGATTACTTCACGGAAGAGTAACGATGGAACTGCAGAGCAACTTCGATTTCCTTGAATGCCACGACGAACTGCTGGTACGCCTAGCTAAGACTGCAGAGGCCTGTTTCGTTCCGGATCCCAACACAACCCTCATCAAGATGCGTCAATTGGCCGAGGCGTTTGCCAAAACCATCGCATCCCGTGTCGGTGTGGAGTGCGGCCAGGACGTCAAACAGGTTGACCTACTCCGTGAGCTGGACCTGGTATTGCGGCTCGACAGACAAGTCAAAGATGCATTTCATACCCTGAGAAAACTCGGCAACGCCGCTACCCATGATGTTTCCTCCGCCTCACACCGCGATGCCTTAATCGCCCTGCGGATCGGCCATGCCCTAGCAGGGTGGTTCCATGTCACCTTTGGTGGCAGCCAGGCAAAAGGCTTCAAACTCCCGCCCTTTATCGAACCACGTGATCCATCAGAAAAATTGCGCCTGCTTGAAGAAGCTCTGCTGGAGCAGCAAAAACTGGCACGCACCACAGAAGATCGTCTTTCCCATGCCGAAGCGTTACGTCACACCGAAGCGCAAAGAGCCACCGCGGAAAAAGAACGAGCAGACGCCATGGCATCGGAGAGCCAAGTTTGGGAACAACTGGCCACCGAGCATGAAGCCAAACTTGCCGAATACCGTACCAAGATGGATGAGGCAAATGCCAAATACCGCCAGGTATTCTCCCAATCAGGCAAAGAACATCAGGCAGCCGAAATACGTCGTATCGAGAAAACGTCTCTCGAGCTAAATGAAAAAGAGACCCGGCTCATCATAGATCAGCAGCTCACCGAGGCCGGGTGGGAGGCGGACACCATCAACCTGCGCTTTTCCAAAGGGGCTCGCCCGCTCCCCAACCAGAATCGAGCCATTGCCGAGTGGCCAACTGCATCCGGCCCAGCGGATTATGTGCTCTTCTGTGGGCTGTACCCCGTAGCTGTCATTGAGGCCAAAAAGAGCGCCCGCAACGTCTACGGAGCCATCGATCAGGCCAAACGTTACGCCACCGACCTACAGGAGCGGGGAGCTTGCCTCATCGAAACGACCTACGGCAGCTTCAAGGTTCCTCTGGTGTTTGCCACCAATGGCCGCCCCTACCTGAAGCAGTTGGAACAAGAGAGCGGCATCTGGTTCCTCGACGTCCGGGATAACGCCAACCGTCGGCGCTGCCTAAAAGGCTGGTTCTCACCAGCAGAGTTGCAAGCCCACCTGCGGCAGACCACGCAACAGGCAAATACAGAGTTGGATCAGATGGGGTTCGACTTCGAACTGAAGCTGCGCGACTACCAGGTCACCGCCATTCAAGCCGTGGAACAGGCCATCAAAGAGGGAAAGTCATCTGCACTGCTCGCCATGGCGACGGGCACCGGCAAGACCAAGACCGCGATTGCCATGGCCTATCGTCTGCTGAAAGCCGAACGCTTCCGGCGCATCCTGTTTCTGGTGGACAGATCCGCGTTGGGAGTACAGGCTTCGGATGACTTCAGTGCGGTACGACTGGAGAACCTCAGTACCTTTGCCGACACCTTTGAGGTGTTGGGCATGGTGCAGAATAAACCGCCAGTACCGGCGCCAGAGGATTCAACCAAGGTCCACATGACCACAGTCCAAGGGCTGGTCAAGCGCCTCCTCTACCCGGGTGATAACAACAAACCGAGCATCGGCCAGTACGATTGCATCATCGTGGATGAATGCCATCGTGGCTATCTGCTGGATCGGGAGCTCAGCGATACCGAAATCCTGTTTCGCGATCAGCAAGACTATCAATCCAAGTATCGTGCGGTGATCGACTATTTTGATGCCTTCAAAATCGGCCTGACCGCCACCCCGGCCTTGCACACCACCGAAATATTCGGCGCCCCAATCTTCACCTACAGCTATACCGAAGCTGTGCTGGATGGCTACCTCAATGATCACGAACCGCCGATCCGCTTACATACCAAGCTGACAGAGCAAGGGATCAACTACGCCATCAACGAAGAGGTCAAGGTCTACCACGATACCGACAACCGTATCGAAACCTATCAGACCCCGGATGAACTCAATTTCGATGTCGGCGATTTCAACCGCAAGGTCATTGCCCCCGAGTTCACCAAGACAGTGACAAAATGGCTCATCGAGAGTGATGCCATCAACCCCTATTCTGATGCCAAGACGCTGGTGTTCTGCGTCACGGACAAACACGCCGACGAGGTGGTAGAAGCCTTCAAGTCCGCCATCGAGGCCTATCACGGCGAGGTGGAGGATGATGCGGTGCAGAAGATCACGGGCGCCAGCGACAAGCCCCTCGAGCGGATCCGCCACTTTAAAAACGATCGCCTACCCAATATCGCCGTAACCGTGGATCTGCTGACCACAGGCGTGGATGTCCCGCGGATCTGCAATCTGGTGTTCCTGCGCCGGGTCAACAGCCGCATCCTGTTTGAGCAGATGTTGGGGCGAGCCACCCGCCTCTGCCCGGAGATCGGCAAAGGCCCGTTCCATATCTATGATGCGGTGGATATCTATAAGCAGCTCGAATCGGTCAACACCATGAAGCCGGTCGTCACCCAGGTCGATATCAGCTTCACCGAGCTGGAACAGGAGTTGCGCCAGGAACAGGCGCCGGATCTCCTGCAACTGGCTCGCAATCAATTTATCGCCAAGCTGCAGGTCAAAAAGCAGCACCTCACGCCAGACCAGCTGGACGCCTTTCAAACCATCGCCGGACAATCCCCCAGCGAGTTGGCCAAACACCTCAAGCGCCTGCCTCTGGCCGAGGTGGCCGACTGGTTCCAACAGCATCCCGGGCTGGGAGCGATCCTGGATGCCAAGGTACAAGGCGGTGGTCGCCTGCGCCCAGGCCTCGTCATCCACGAGGGGGAAGATACCTTTATCAAAACCACCAAGGGCTATGGTGATGGCCAGAAGCCGGAAGACTACCTCGGAGCCTTCAAGGCCTTTATCAAAGCCAACAGCAACCGCCTGCCAGCGCTCCAGGTCATAGTACAGCGCCCCTGGGAGCTGGACCGCCAAAGCCTCAAGGCCCTGGCCGTCGAACTGGAGCGCCACCATTTCCGCGAGAAGGATCTGCAGACCGCCTGGCATGAAGTCACCCGGCAAGATATTGCGGCCCGCATCATCGGCTTCATACGCCAATCTGCGCTCGGCGAGCCACTGGTGCCCTGGGAACAAAGGGTGGACAGGGCACTGGAAAAGCTATTGAATGCCCGCCCATGGTCGACACCGCAAAAACAGTGGCTGGAGCTGATCGCCAAACAGGCCAAGGCAGCGACGCTGGTGGACGCGAACGCCCTCAATCAGGGGATCTTTAGCGCCCACGGGGGTAGCAAGCGTGCCGACAAGCTGTTCCAGCAGCCGGTGACCCACATACTGGAAGAATTTAACCGTGCACTCTGGGCCTGAACGGCCCTTTTTTCTCTGAGAACCTATGAGCACCCAAGACCTAATCGCCAAACTATGGAACCTGTGTCACCTGCTGCGTGATGACGGTGTCACCTATCACGAGTACCTCAATGAGTTGACCTTCCTCATCTTCCTGAAGATGGTGGAAGAGACCGGACAGGAGCAGCATCTACCGGAGGGCTACCGCTGGCAGGATCTCAAAGCCAACAACCCAGCGGACATACTCACCGAATACAAGAAGCTGCTGCTGCATCTGGGCAGCCACGGCTCGCTCATCACCCGCTCCATCTTTCTCAATGCCGGCACCGTGATCCGCAAACCGGTGACCCTGAACAAGCTGGTCAGCGAGATCGACAAGCTCGACTGGTACAGCGCCAAGGAAGAAGGGCTCGGCAACATGTACGAGGGGCTGTTGCAGGTCAACGCCGAAGAGAAGAAATCCGGCGCCGGCCAGTACTTCACCCCGCGGGTGCTGATCAATGCCATGGTCGAATTGATGAAGCCAAGCCTGGACGATGTGGTGGTGGACCCCACGGCCGGTACCGGCGGGTTTCTGATCAGCGCCCATCACTACCTCAAGCAGCACCATGACATCGCCAGCCTGGACCCGGTCGCCTACGACCGCTATCAGCATGAACTCTTCTTCGGCATGGAGCTGGTCCCCGATACCCGCCGCCTGGCCATGATGAACCTGATGCTGCACGATCTGGCCATCGACGACCAGAATGCGGGCATTCTCTACGGCGATACCCTGACCGAAGAGGGTCAACAGCTCCCCAAGGCCAGCCTGATCCTGGCCAACCCGCCGTTTGGTACCAAGAAAGGTGGTGGCGTGCCCACCCGGGATGACCTGCTGTTCTATACCAGCAACAAGCAGCTCTCCTTCTTGCACCTGATGTATCACGTCATGCTGGCACCCGGTGGCCGTGCGGCCGTGGTGCTGCCCGATAACGTGCTGTTTGAAGACGGGGTCGGCAAACAGATCCGTCAGGCGCTGATGGAAAAATGCAACCTGCACACCATACTGCGCCTGCCCACCGGCATCTTCTATGCCGCCGGGGTCAAGACCAATGTGCTCTTCTTCTCCAAGCCCGCCAATCCCCGTCAGGACAAGGGCAATACCCAGGCGATCTGGGTCTACGATCTGCGCACCAATATGCCGAGCTTTGGCAAGCGCACCCCCTTTACCGAGGCCTATCTGGCCCCCTTTATCCGCTGCTTTGGTGACGATCCCCACGGCCTGAGCCCGCGCACCGAAGGCGACTGGTCCTTTGGCGTCGACCAGGTCGAGCTGGCGGAGGATGCCGCCCATCAGCCGATCGACAGCCGTCTGGCTCATAGTCGCTGGCGCTGCTTTAGCCGGGAGTGGATCCGCGACCACAAGGGCGACTCCCTGGATATCAGCTGGCTTAAGGATCAAAACAGCGTCGATGCCGCCGACTTGCCCGAACCGCTGGAGCTGGCCAACGAGGCCAAGGAGGAATTGGAAACGGCCTTAAGTGAGCTGCAAAAACTGATTACAACCCTGGAGGGTTCATTGTGATAGAACCAATGATCCAGAATGAATGGACTAATTGTTCTCTAGATGATCTCCTCATCCATGTAATCGGTGGTGACTGGGGGCAAGACAATGACTTTTCCGATGATGAATATGAAACCGTCTCATGTATACGTGGTTCTGAGTTTAGAAACTGGCGTAAAGTCCAAGGCGCAACAGCAGTACCACGCAAGATAAAAAAATCTAGCCTTGAGACCAGAAACCTTCGTCCTGGTGATGTTCTTATTGAAATTTCAGGCGGTGGTCCAGATCAACCAGTTGGTAGAACTGTTCTTATAACAGAACAAGTGCTGAAGCAATTACCTTACCCTGCAGTGTGCACTAACTTTTTGCGCCTTGCTCGTCCAGCAAAACATATTTCTTCCTCATATCTAAATTACTTTCTAACTAAATTCCATTTATCTGGTGAGGTGATTAAATATCAAGGAGGGAGCAATAATCTTCGTAACTTAAAGTTCAAAGAGTTCTCAACCATTACTGTTCCATGTCCATCATTTGCTGAGCAAAAAGAGATCGCCGACCGGCTTGATAAATTGCTGGCTCAGGTGGAAGCCACCCAAGCCCGTCTGGCTCGTATCCCAGATATTATCAAGCAGTTCCGCCAATCCGTGCTCGCTGCTGCGGTGAGTGGAAAATTGACTAAAGAATGGCGAACACCCTGCCAGACCCAAAGTATCAATGAAGAGCTGACAGCTCCTTCAATTTGGAAAAAATGCTCCATCGGCGAGATTGTCAATTATGTAACAAGTGGATCTCGTGGATGGGCCAAATATTATTCAACCGAGGGAGAGCTGTTCATTCGGTCCCAAGATATAAGCTCAGACAGATTAATCATTGAAGATGCAGCATTTGTAATCTTGCCAACGAAAGCAGAAGGAACCCGAACCAAAGTAAAACATTTTGACTTGTTGATAACCATTACTGGAGCAAACGTAACAAAATGTGCATTGGTTGATATTGATTTAGATAATGCCTATGTGAGTCAGCATGTTGCTCTTATCCGGCTTTCAGATATTAGCAATGCCAAGTTTCTTGATTTGGTTTTGAAAGCTCCAAATGCTGGACGCAAACAATTAACCACCATGGCTTATGGTGGCGGTAAACCTGGATTGAACTTACAGAATATTAAAGATGTTACTTTTGCTTTGCCTTCTAAGGATGAACAAACCGAAATCGTCCGTCGGGTGGAACAACTGTTTGCCTATGCCGATAGCATCGAGCAGCAGGCCAAGGCGGCCAGGGAGCGGGTCGATAACCTGACCCAGGCTATTCTGGCCAAGGCGTTTCGTGGCGAGCTGACTGCCGACTGGCGTGCCGCCAACCCGGATCTTATCAGCGGCGATAACAGCGCCGCCGCCCTGCTGGCCCGCATTCAGGCCGAACGCCAGGTCAAGGCCAAACGCAGCAGAAGGGGCGCCTGATGAACCAGACCTCTCTCCCCCTCCGGGTGCTCGACTGCTGGCACAAGATAGAGTTTTTCGAGTCCACCGATATTCAGACCCTGCATGACGAGGGGGATGGCGTCATCCGCTATCACCAACCGGAACTAGAGAGCGCCCCAGGCTGCCTGCCCTGGCTGAACCCGCAGCAGATCCGGCGCGCCAGTCGGGTCTACTCACCGGACAAACCCTACCGCTATAGCCTCTATCTGGGCATCTTCGATCGCAGCGAGATCTTTGCGGCCGCCCAGCAGGCCTTCCCCCTCTGGAAGGCAGATGATGATGAACGGCTGGATGATGAGGGCCTCACCTGCTCCCTCAGGCTCACCCTGGATCAAAATGGCAAGCTAGACCCCGACAGCCTGGAGTGCTCCACCGTCACCTGGGCCCTGGGACAGTTGCAGGGCCACCAGCTCGACACTCTCCGCCAGGAGGACTACGAGATAGCCACCCGGCGACTGCAGCAACGCCTGCTGGAGATAGTCACCGTCGCCGACAACCTCAAGCACGAGCATGGGCTGCCACCCGCCCTCACCACCTTCGAGATCCTGGAGTTCCTCAAGGCCATGGGCGACTGGAGCGCCTTCTCCCCCAGGCGTCTCGACAAACACCCGGCGCTGCTGATCCAGCTCACCGAGCTGGACGAGCGAGAGCTCGACTACTCGCCAATCAATATTGCCCCTCAGCAGTGGCTGCCGCTGAGCCAGCTGCCGGCCAGCCTGGCCACGGCCCAGACCGACAACAAGGCGCAAACAGCCCCAGAGCCGGGGTCGCATTCGGCCAATTCTCCGGAGGAGATCGCCATCCTCAACAGCTTTTACCTGCGTGATCTTGAGCGGGTAAAGGCCGATATGGCGGCCAATGGCCTGGCACAAGACAGCCCGCTTGGCCGCTATCTGAGCGATAGCGTGCCACGCCGGCCCGATCTGCTTACGGCCCAAGGCGAGGCCGTGCTGCGGGAAGGACTGCGCCTGGCCAAGCTACCGCAGGGCCGCTGGCCCGGCGAGGATGCCCACGCCATGAGCCTGATGCAGCAGTTCGCCATCAACACGCTCACCCACGATCTGTGCAACACAGGTCTCTACTCGGTCAATGGCCCACCCGGCACCGGCAAGACCACCCTGCTGCGGGATCTGGTGGCCCATAACCTGGTATCGCGTGCCGAGGTGCTGGCCGGCCTGGACGAGCCGGCCGGTGCATTCGGTGCCGACCTCACGCTCAACCAGGATGGCAACACCAAGACCATCAAGACACTGATCCCCGCCCTGACCGGTTTCGAGATGGTAGTGGTCTCAAGCAACAATGCGGCGGTGGAGAACATCTCCAAGGAGCTGCCCCAGCTCAAGAGCATGGGGCAGGCCTACCGGCAGACCGCCTATCTCAAACCCGTGGCCCAGAAGCTGGCGGCCAAACACCACTATCCCAAAAACAAGCGCCCTTATGTGGAACAGCTGGCCGAGCAGGACGATTGCTGGGGGCTGATTGCCGCCACCCTGGGCAAGTCGGCAAACCGAAAACGCTTCGGCAACCAGGTGTTCTACAAGACCATAGATAAGCTGGATGCCCAGGGCGGGGCGCACCGCTACCGCACCCTGTTCCATGCCTTGAAACAGCTAGCCTCGGGCAGCAATCCCAAAGACGACTTCTGCCAGGCTCAGGCCGCTTTCCGCGCGGCCCGTGAACGGGTAGAGGACATTCAAAAGGCGTTGTGCCGCCTCGAAGCACTGAGTGACCTGGAGGCAGAATGCCAGACCCAAGAGCGGTGGCTTGAAGGCAAGAGGCTGCGGCTGGCCCGGCTGGATGCCGGGCTGGCCCTGCTCCGCAGCCGGCTTCCGGTTTGGTGGAAGGGGCAACTCAGGCGCCGCTGCCGCGGCAAGGCCATTCTGCGTGGGCTGGAGCTGCGCCGGGATCTGCTGACCAAGCAACGGACGGTGGCAATAATTAAGTTCACCGAGTTACAAGGCCGACTGGCCGCCGAGCGGCTGGCCTGCACGCCATTACTAGCACGTTATCCGGATGCCCATTTCGCCGACGCCCAGACCGATTTCGAGGCGGCAGCCGTGCAGCATCAGGCCTTTGGTCTGTGCCGGGCATTGAACCAGGCCCGCGCTCAATTGACCGTGGCGGCGCTGGAGCTGCATCAGGCCTGGCTGGTGGCCGCCTATCATGACAAGAATCTCCACCTCCACGACTCAATATTCAACCTGATGGCTGCCGTGGATGGCAAGGTGGCCAACAGGGCCGCCGCCAAGGCCCTGTGGCAGCTGCTGTTTATGGTGGTTCCGCTGGTTTCCTCCACCTTTGCCTCCGTGGCCAGGCAATTTGCCGCCTTGGCCGCTGGCGACATAGGCTGGCTGTTTATCGACGAGGCGGGCCAAGCCAGTCCGCAACAGGCGGTGGGTGCCCTGTGGCGAGCCAGACGCGCCGTGGTGGTGGGCGATCCGCTGCAGATTGAGCCGGTATTCACCATACCGCCAGCCTTTGTCGAGGCGATGGCCAAACAAAAGTTGGGGGAACAATGGTTGCTCTGGTCACCCGGCCTGACCTCGGTCCAGCACCTGGCCGATAAGAGCAACCCTTACGGTACCCAACAGATCAACCAACACCTCTGGCTGGGCAGTCCGCTGCGGGTACACCGCCGCTGTGACGATCCCATGTTCTCCATCGCCAATCAGATCGCCTACAACAACAAGATGATCCACGGTTCGGAGCATCCCCACGATCCAACCCCCTTCACCTGGGGGCCCAGTTGCTGGTTTGACGTTCGCGGTGCGGTGGAGGGCAAGCACTTCGTGCCGGAACAGGCGCAGCATGTGTTAACCATGCTGGAGGAGTATCTGTGTCAGCATCAAACCCTGCCGGATGTCTATATCATCACCCCCTTCAAGCGGATCAAAAAGCAGCTGCAGTGTTACCTGCATGGGGCATTGACCAGCAAGATCCAAGACGACACAGAGCTTGATGGGCAATGGCCGGCGTGGCTGGCCCACAGGATCGGCACAGTGCACACCTTCCAGGGCAAGGAAGAGAAAAACGTCATTCTGGTGCTAGGGCTCTCCGCCGAACATCCGGGTGCCGCCAACTGGGCAAGCAGCAAGCCCAACCTGCTCAACGTGGCAGTGACGCGCGCACAAAAACGGGTCTACATAGTGGGCTGCACAGAGACCTGGGCCAACCGCCCCTATTTCTCGGACGCCCATGCCGCCCTGCCAACAAGACTCCCGGAGCAGGAAAACGCCAAGGAGGTGCCATTGCCACGATCGGAAGAAATTAATTCACCATGACAACACACCTGCTGGGCATCGACCTGGCGTGGAAAGGCCACAACAGTACCGGCATTGCCGTGGGCGAGGTGCAGAACAATCAACTGCAGGTGGTCGAACTGGCCAGCACCACTCTGTCGCTGGAGCAACTACTGAGCCAAGTTAAACGTTGGCAACCGGTCGGCATCGCGATTGATGCCCCGCTGATTATCCCCAATCAAACGGGGCAGCGGGATTGCGAACGGCTGGTGGGCCGCCGGTACGGCCACAAGGGGGCAAGTTGCCATACCAGCAACCTCGACCTGTACCCAGATGCCATTAGCGTCCAGTTATCCCGGAAATTGGCAACCGATGGCTATGCCCATCAGCAGGGCGGGCGCTGGCAGATCGAGTGTTACCCGCATCCAGCCCTGATCGAGGTATTCGGCTTGGCGTACCGGCTGGCTTACAAGAAAGGCCTGGCCGAAAACAAACGGGCCGGCCAAATCCAGCTGGCCCGGCATCTGCTCAGTCTGGAGAGCCATCCGCATCTACCGATGCGGATACCGCCCGCCTACGCCGACTATGTGCGGCCAGAGGTAATCCAAACCCTGAAAGGCACTGCACTTAAACAGAACGAGGACCGGTTGGATACCTTGGTATGCCTGTATATCGCCTTCCGCCACCATCAGGGATTGAGCTTATCGTTTGGGACGGAGGAGCAAGGCTATATCGTGATCTAGTGCCAAGAGAGCACAACGACAGAGAAGAGTTCGGGTCGAGGGCGCTGTCAGGATTGCGCTACTGGAACTACGAATCGGCCGACCCGCCGCCGAGACCCCAATTGCAAGCATTGCCCATGGTGCAAAGACCATAGCAATAAGCTCCTCCATAGACAACAGCACTTAGATTGCGGCTCAACCACCACGAGGCATTCGCACCATACCTTCTATAGCGTGTATAACGTTTTTACCTGTCAAAGCGTGTAGAAATTGATTTACCCTCTATAGCGTGTAAATTGAAATGATCGCCACCAGCAGATTATTGCTCCGATGAACATCACCAGTGCCAAACAACTCAGTGCCTATCTCAGGGATGTCCGGCTCGCCCAGAAGCGCTCCCAGGGCAAGGTCGCCGAACGCGGCGGCATCCGACAGGACACGGTTTCGAGCTTTGAGCTCAATCCTGACGCCACCAAGCTCGAGACGCTGTTCAAGATCCTCGCTGCCCTCGATCTATCGCTGGATATCAAACCCCGCAGCGAGTCGGACGACGGCTCTGCCGCCAGCTGGCCGGAGGAATGGTGATGGCCCTGCTCGCGGTCTATATGAACGGCTATCGGGTGGGCACCTTCAGCAAAGCCACCAGTGGTGCCCACCAGTTCCAGTACGCCGAGTCCTGGCTCACTCAGGCCGGTAGTCGGCCCATCTCGCTCTCCCTGCCGCTACGCCGTCAGGCCTACCGGGGGGCTGAGGTGTATAACTTCTTCGACAACCTGCTCCCGGATAACCCTGAGGTTCGCGGTCGGGTGGTGGCACGCTATCAGGCTGACTCCACCCAACCATTTGACCTACTACGCTGCATCGGGCAGGACAGTGTGGGCGCCCTGCAGCTTCAGGAGCAAGATGCCCCCGCCCCCGATGTTCGGCGCATCGAGTACCAGACGCTCTCCGAGGCCGAACTGGAACGGATCCTGACCGGCTACCAAGCCGGTATCCCCCTGGGCATGATTCAGGAAGCCGCCGATTTTCGGATCTCCATCGCCGGGGCACAGGAAAAAACCGCCCTGCTCTATCTGGATAACCGCTGGTGTCTGCCCCACAACGCCACCCCCACCAGCCACATCATCAAGTTGCCCATCGGCAAGATACAGAGCCATTCCGGTTCCATCGACCTTTCTCAGAGCGTGGAAAACGAGTACCTCTGCACCCTGATCGCCAAGGCGTTCGGTCTGCCGGTGGCGGACTGCTTCATCATGCAGGCCGGCAACATCAAGGCGTTGGCGGTGGCGCGTTTTGACCGCCGTTATGCCGCTGACCACAGCTGGATCATGCGCCTGCCACAAGAAGACTTCTGCCAGGTCCTCAACGTCCCCTCCGCCCGAAAATACGAGAGCCATGGCGGCCCAGGCATTGCAGAGATCATGGCTACCCTGTTGGGCTCGGCCACCCCGGAGCGGGATCGCTATCTATTCATGAAGGCACAGGTCCTGTTCTGGCTGCTGGCGGCCACCGACGGCCATGCCAAGAATTTCTCTGTGTTTATCGAGCCGGAGGGGCGCTTCCGCCTCACCCCGCTCTACGACATCCTCTCCCTGTATCCAGCCTTCGGTGGCCCAGGCCTGCATCCACGCGATGCCAAGCTCGCCATGGGGCTGAGCGCCACCCGTGGCAAGAAGTACGGGATAGAGCAGATATTCCCCCGCCACTTCTACCAGACGGCCAAGGCGGTGGGCTTTGCCGAGGCGCAGATGGCGCAGATCCTGGATGAATTCAGCCAGCAGCTCGATGAGGTGGTCATTCAGGTTCGCCACCAGCTGCCTGCCGACTTCCCGCCCCAGATCGCCGATGCCATTCTGGACGGCCTCCAGGCCAGGGCGCGCCGGCTCACCACGTGAAACAAATCGGATGGGACACTGCCAAGCGAAAAAACATCAAATGATGGTTAAACGAGGATAGCGACTAAGAAAAAGTGGTATCACAAACGGTATCACGCCAGCAAAAACAGTCGGCATAAATCAATATATCTGATTGATTAACAACAGCTTTGTGAGTTGACCCGATCTTCAAATTCAGAACATCGAATAGGCCGGTTTCGTGCCGCCAGGAAAAGAGATCGGGTCGAGGGCGCTGTCAGGATTGCGCTACTGGAACTACGCATCGGCCGACCCGCCGCCGAGACCCCAATTGCAAGCATTGCCCCTGGTCAGGTGACCATAACAATTGGCACCGAAGGAAACAACAGGATTGAGGCCGGGTCGAGGGCGCTGGCAGGGGAGAGCCACTGGAGCTCAGTGCCGACCGACCCGCCGCCGACACCCCAGGTACAAGCATTGCCCATGGTGAGAGAACCCTAGCCCGGGCCAGGGGATGGCGCAAGGGCCGGAACGGGCGGACGCGAAGCGCATCACCCCGCCGGATGGGGCGGCTAGAAGCGGCCGTCCAGCCGCAGGCCGTACTGCTGGCCGTCGGTCCAGGGGGTGAGCTGCCAGGCCGGATCCGGGTCCACCCACAGATAGCTGAAGCCCACGCCGATGGCCGCGCCGGCCAGCACGTCGCTCCAGTGGTGATCCCGGTTGGGGATGCGGCTGTAACCGGTCCAGGCGGCCAGCAGATAGGCCGGCGCCCCCACCTGCCAACCGTAGCGCCGCTGGATGAAGGAGGCCGAGCTGAAGGCGCTGGCGGCATGGCCGCTGGGGAAGGCATCGTCGCCGCTACCGTTGGGCCGCTCCCGATGGACGCTCTCTTTGAGCACCCAGGTGGTGGCGACCGTGCTGCCGAAGGCCAGGCCAAACTGCTGGAGCCCCTGCCAATCCTGCCGGTAACCGGCCAGACCGGCGGCGGCCGCCGGCATGGCGTACTTGAGCACATCGCCGCTGCTCTGGGTGAATCCGGCCTGGCTGGCACCGCTGACCAGCCCCAGCAGCATGGCCAACGGCAGACGAAATATGGAGGCGTTGCGCATGACAATCCTTGTTCAATGAGGCGCCCTAGGGCACAAGATCCTGATTGTCCCCCAATGTACCCCGGCCAAGCTTAGCGCTTCCTTAAGCCCTACCTTGGCGGGGCCTGTTCGCCAAATAGGCCTCAATTAAGCCGACATCATCTGCCATGCGCACCGACACAACACCCGGGCGCTAGCCGCAGACCGGCAAGCCAAAGCATCCCTGTCTACACTTCAGGCAACCGTGTTGCCACATCAGCGAAAGTGGCTGTCAACACAAGGCTTTTGTCATCAGACAGGGAACCGCCACGATGAAAATACTCCACAAGATCATCGCAGGTTTTGTGCTCTTGCTTCTGCTGCTGCTGGCGATTGTGGCGGTGAATTACCACAACACCCGCCTGATCAACGATCGCCTCTTCATCATCACCGAAGAGTCGGCGCCCCTGAGCCAGGCCGCCAGCGAGTTGTATGTCCAACTATTGCGGGCCAACGAGAAGGTGCTGGCCGCCCTGGCCAGTACCGATGCCGAAGGCACCGCCCAGCAGAACCAACCCTTTGCCGACGCCATGGACAAGTTTCGCGCCCAGCTGCAACAGACCAGCCGGTTTATCGGCCAGAATCAAAGCCTGCGGGAGACCCTCAACCGGCAGGAACAGCTGGTCGGTCAATATACCCAGCTGGCGCAAGATCTGATCCAGGGGCATATCCAGCTTATCCAGCACACCCAACGGGCAGAGCGCTTGCAAAGCTACAGCCGTAGCCAGGAGCTGCCCCTGACCAATTTTCTGCGCGGCTACATGGAGGCGCATGCCGGCAGTGAGGAGGCCAAGGTGGCCGAAGGGCTGATGCGCGAAGCCAGCAAGGCCTATCGCGTCTTTGCCAACTACGCCCTCAACCGCGACATGGCCACCATGGTCAAGAATCTCTCCCTGCAGGATGAGGTGATCGGCGAGCGCCTCACCGCCCTGGAGCGGTTGGACGAGCGCAACGGACGCCTGGTGCGGGTCATGAGCCAGCACCTGTTGACCGATCTCAACCAACCCGATGGCCTCTACATCGCCTATCGCCAGGAGCTGGAGCAGCAGACCAAGTCGGCCCAGCTACAGCAGAAGACCGATGCGGCCCTGCAGCAGTTGCTGAGCGCCATCAATGACTTCGCCGGCCAGGCCCTGGCGGTGGCCAAGGCGGCGAAGGCCGACACCGACGCCAGCATCAGCCAGGGTCGCGCCATCACCCTGGCCACCACCCTGGTGGCCATTGCCATGACCCTGGCCATTGCCCTGTGGGTGGCCTATACCTTGCGCCGGCCGCTTCACCAGTTCCGCGACATCCTGCGCCGGGTGACCCAGGGGGATCTGCGCGCCCAGTTTACCGTGGAGCGCAGGGACGAATTTGGCGAGCTGGGCACCTATCTCAACGAACTCACCACCACCTTGCAAAACACGGTGCGGGAGCAGATGGAGTCTGCCGAGCAGTTGGCTCAGACGGCGCAGGATACCGAGCAGGTCAGCTTGCAGACCACCCAGGCGGTGGACGAGCAGAAGGATCAACTGCACACCGCCGCCTCGGCCATGCATGAGATGGAATCGACGGTGCACGAGATAGCCCGGCGTGCCAACGAAACCCGGGACTATGCAGAAGGCACCCGCAAGCTGGCCTTGCAAGCCCAGCAGAGCGTCGCCAACACCATCTCCGGCATCCAGGCGCAGGCCGCCCAGATCGCCACCGCCTCGCGGGAGACCGATGAGCTGCAGGGCTTTGGTAACGACATCGACAGCATAGTGGACGCCATCCGCAACATCGCCGACCAGACCAACCTGTTGGCCTTGAATGCCGCCATCGAGGCCGCTCGGGCCGGGGAGCAGGGCCGTGGCTTCGCCGTGGTGGCGGACGAGGTCCGCAGCCTGGCCAGCCGCACCCAGAGCTCCACCACAGAAATCCAGAAAATGGTCGAGCAGATGCAACACAAGATCCATGCCGTGGTCCAGGTGATGGGCGAGAGCCAGCAGCACTCTGATCATTGCGTCGCCCTGGCCTCGGAGGCCGATGCCCGCCTGAACGAGATGAGTGAATCGGTGGAGTCCATCCGTGACATGAATATCCAGATCGCCACGGCCACCGAGGAGCAAAGCTCCACGGTACAGGAGAGCAGCCAGATGATGGCCTACATCAGCGATGGCGTGGATCAGTCCGCCCAGGGGGCCGAGCGCACCGCCCAAAACAGCAAGCGGCTGGCCGGCATGGCCGCCTCGCAACTGGCGCTGCTGCGCCGCTTCACCCTTTGATCGGACCGGAGAGAGCGCATGAACATCTACAGACAAACCCGTCATCTGAGCCTGTTCCTGGCCTTGACCCTCTGGTCCGTCCTGGGCCTGGCAGCCACCCCGCTCATCGGCGTCAGCATCGCGGAATTCGATGACAACTTCCGCAACCTGATCCGGCAGCACATTCAGGAATATGGCCAGCAGCTGGATGTGGACCTGGTGATCGAGAATGCCAGCAGCGATCCTGAGCTGCAGCTGCGCCAGGTGCGGAACTATATCCGCACCAAGGTGGATGCCATCATAGTCTTACCCGTCACCACGAAAGATGGACTCGCAGCGTTGAAACTGGCCGATGAAGCCGGGATCCCCATCGTCTTCGCCAACGCCAACCCGGGACCCGACCACTGGCCCAGCAAGAGCGCCTACATCGGCTCCAAGGAGGCGGATGCCGGCACCCTGGAGATGGAGCAACTGGCCAAGCTGGCAGGCAACCGGGGCAAGGTGGTGATACTGGAGGGTGAGCAGGGTCACAGCGCGGCCATAGGTCGCACCGACGCCGTGAAGGCCATAGTGCAAAAGTACCCGGAGATGCAGATCGTCAAGCAGGCCTCCGGCAACTGGCAGAGCAGCGAGGCCGCCAACCTGATACTGCAATGGCTCAAGGAGGGGGTGGATTTCAATATCATCGCCGCCAACAATGACTCCATGGCCATCGGCGCCGTCCTGGGGTTGGAGAAGGCCGGCAAGGATGCCAAGCCCTACTTCATCGGCGGGGTGGATGGTACCAAGGAGGCCCTGCAGAGCATGGCGGAAGGCAAGCTGGACACCAGCGTGCTGCAGGATGCCCGCGGCCAGGCGCGCAAGTCGGTGGATGTGGCCCTGCAGCTCATCCGCGGCGAACCGGTCGGCGGCACCGAATACTGGATCCCGTTCCAGCTCATCACACCGGACAACCTATCCCTGTACCAATGAAACCAGGATCCGAGGCCAGGAAACGCAGCCGGGCGACGAGTCGCCCGGCTTTTTCATTGCGCCCGTCATGACCCAGGCGCCCAGCGGATCTCACTCGGTCACCCCGACCTGCGGCGAATAAACGACGCCAGTCACGCACGGATTGAGTCATTTGTCGCCAGCGTCACTTAACCACAACCGGAATAGGCGTATTGATACAAGGGTGCTTCATTTGCGTATCGAGAAGGGCGGCCTGGCCGCCGAAAACGAACACGACAAGGGGTCACCATGAGCGACATTGCCTTGACAGTCAGCATCTTATCGCTGATAGCCGTGCTTGGGTTGTGGATCGGCAACTGGCGCATCTACGGGGTGGGGTTAGGCATCGGCGGCGTGCTGTTTGGCGGCCTGCTGGTGGGTCACTTCACCCATCTGTACCAACTGGAGATGAACGAGGCCACCTTGCACTTCGTGCAGGAGTTCGGCCTGATCCTGTTCGTCTACACCATCGGCATCCAGGTGGGGCCGGGCTTCTTCGCCTCCCTGCGCCGTTCCGGCCTCAAGCTCAACGGCTTCGCCGCCCTGATCGTGCTGCTGGGCTGCGGGGTGTCCGTCGCCATCCACAAGCTGTTCGACGTGCCGCTGCCGGCCATCCTGGGCATCTTCTCCGGCGCCGTCACCAACACCCCCTCCCTGGGGGCCGGCCAGCAGATCCTCGGCGAGCTGGGGGCGCCCACCAACAGCATGGGGCTAGGCTATGCGGTGGCCTATCCCTTCGGCATCTGCGGCATCCTGCTCACCATGTGGCTGACCCGGCTGTTCTTTCGCATCAAGGTGGAGGAGGAGGCGGCCGCCTTCGAGATGCAGGCCGGCCAGACCAAGGAGAGCCTGCAGACCCTCAACGTCTGCCTGCGCAACCACAACCTGGTGGGGCTGCCCCTCAAGGAGATCCCCAACCTGGACGATGGCGCCGTGATCTGCTCGCGGCTCAAGCGCGGTGAGGAGCTGATGGTGCCACGGCCGGAGACCACGCTGGAGGCCGGCGATCTGCTGCACCTGGTGGGCAACAAGGCCGCCCTGCACAAGGCCATGCTGGTGATCGGCGAGACGGTGGAGATCTCCCTCTCCACCCGGGGCACGGATCTGCGGGTGATGCGGGTGGTGGTGACCAACGAACAGGTGCTGGGCAAGCACCTGCGGGAATTCCGCCTCAAGGAGCGCTACGACGTGGTGGTCTCCCGCCTCAACCGCGCCGGGGTCGAGCTGGTGCCCACCGAGCGCTCCACCCTGCAGTTTGGCGACATTCTCAACTTGGTAGGCACCTCGGATGCCATTGAGGCGGTGGCCAACCTGGTGGGCAATGCCCAGCACAAGCTGCTGCAGGTGCAGATGCTGCCGGTGTTTATCGGCATCGGTCTGGGGGTGCTGCTGGGTTCCGTGCCCTTCTACCTGCCGGGCTTTCCCGCCGCCCTCAAGCTGGGGCTGGCCGGCGGCCCCCTGGTGGTGGCGCTGATCCTGGCGCGGATCGGCAGCATTGGCCGGCTCTACTGGTTCATGCCCCCCAGTGCCAACCTGGCGCTGCGGGAGCTGGGAATAGTGCTGTTCCTGGCGGTGGTGGGGCTCAAGTCCGGCGGCAACTTCCTGCATACCCTGACCGATGGCGAGGGGCTGCACTGGATGGGCTACGGCGTGCTCATCACCCTGCTCCCCCTGCTGGGGGTGGCCGTGCTGGCCCGCGCCGTGGGCAAACTCAACTACCTCAGTCTGTGCGGCCTGCTGGCGGGCTCCATGACGGATCCCCCCGCCCTGGCCTTTGCCAACGCCCTGCATCCCACCAGCGATGCATCGGCCCTCTCCTACGCCACCGTCTACCCCCTGGTGATGTTCCTGCGCATCATCACGCCGCAGCTGATGGCGCTGCTGCTCTGGGTCAGCGGCTAATCCCCTTTACCACAATAGCAATGCAAAAGGCCCGGCAACTTGCCGGGCCTTTGTCTGTCTCGCTTACACCACAGCCCGCTGGGGCGCGGTCCGCAGGTGGGTGCTGTAGAGGGTCAGGCCGGTGAAGGCCAGGCCGCCCACCAGGTTGCCCAGCGCCGTGGGGATCTCGTTCCAGATCATGTAATCCATGATGGAGAAGTCACCCCCCATGATCATGGCGGAGGGGAACAGGAACATGTTCACCACTGAGTGCTCGAAGGCCATGGCGAAGAACAGCATGATGGGCATCCACATGGCGATCACCTTGCCAGGCACAGAGGTGGAGATCATGGCGCCCACCACCCCCATGGAGACCATCCAGTTGCACAGCATGCCGCGCAGAAAGATGGTCAGCCAGCCGGCGGCGCCATACTGGGCATACCCCAGGGTGCGGGCCTCGCCGATGCCGGCGATCTTCTGTCCCACCGGGCCAGGATCGGTGGAGAAGCCGTAGGTGAACACCACCGCCATCATCACCGCCACCGTCAGGGCGCCGGCGAAGTTGCCCACGAACACCAGACCCCAGTTGCGCAGCACGCCCTTTAGGGTCACGCCGGGTCGCTTGTCCAGCCAGGCCAGGGGCGAGAGCACGAAGACGCCGGTGAGCAGGTCAAAGCCCATCAGATAGAGCATGGAGAACCCCACCGGAAACAGCAGGGCGCCGATGAGCGGCGAGCCGGTCTGCACCGCCATGCTGATGGCGAACACCGCCGCCAACGCCAGGATGGCGCCGGCCATGTAGGCGCGGATCAGGGTATCGCGGGTGGACATGAAAACTTTGGACTCTCCAGAGTCCACCATCTTCTTCACAAAATCAGCCGGGATCAAATAGGCCATGGTCGTTCCCTCTTTGGTTGTGGTTGGGGCGCGGGCCAGGCCGCTCCTTGTTGACCCTGCTTCTGTCGACCAGGCAAAAAAAAGGCGCCTCACTCGCCACGCAACGCGCTTGGAGTGATGGACGCCATTATCCATGGGGTGACAGATTATCAGGGCCGGCACTGGCCCGGGTGTTTGCTCAGGATTGCTCCCTCAGGAAGTAAGCTCGCACCCCATGGGTAATACAAATCATGTGCCAGAAATATACTTTTTATATACCCGTTATTAATCAGTTTGTTACATAAAAAACGCCAGGCCATGTTGTCTACGCCTGGCGCCGCTTGCCTCGTGACGGGGCGCCCTGCCCCATCTTGGCACTCGCTTTAGTGCCCCAGGGCGAACACCGCCAGCTCGCCGTGCAGGCGATCGGCCGCCTCCGCCAGCTGGCTCATGCGTCTGTGGCTGTCCCCCACCGCCTGCTGGGTGGCATCGGCCAGGCCGGCCACCTGTTCCACCTGCTGGTTGATGTCCTGAGCCACCGAGGTCTGCTCCTCGGCGGCGGTGGCGATCTGCTCCACCAGGCCATTGATGCGATCCAGCAGCTCGAACAGCCGGGCCATCTCCTGGTCCGCCCGGGCAATCTGGGACGCCGTCCGCTCCGTGGTCTCGTGGCTGCGGGACATGCTCACCGTCACCTGATGGGCGCTGCCCTGCAGCGTCTGTATCATGGTGCGGATCTCGCCGGTGGCGGTCTGGGTCTTCTGGGCCAGCTGGCGCACCTCGTCCGCCACCACGGCGAAGCCGCGGCCCTGCTCGCCGGCCCTGGCCGCCTCGATGGCGGCATTCAGGGCCAGCAGGTTGGTCTGATCGGCGATGCTGGTGATGGTATCCACTATGCTGCCGATCTGCTGACTCTCCCGCGCCAGCTGGTCCACCGCCTCGTGGGCCTCGCCGATCTGGCCGGTGAGGGCATTCACCGCCTGGAAGGCCTCGTCGTTGAGCCGGCGGTTCTCTTCCCCCTGCTGACGGGCATGCCGGCTGAATTGCGCCACCTCCTGGGTGTGGCGCGCCACCTCCAGGCTGGTCTGGGCCATTTCGGTCATGGCGGTGGCGATCATGTCGGCGTACTGATGGGTCTGGTTGGCCTGCTGATGGGCCTGCTGGCTCATGCCCCCCACTTCAGATGAAATCTGGGACGAGCTCTCCGCCTGTTGCCGCACCTGACCCAACAGCAAGGAGAACTGCGACAGCAGGCGGTTCACCGCCTGGGCGATATGGGCCAGCTCGTCCTGCCCCCGTTCGTCCAGCCGCAGGGTCAGATCGTTGCGCTCGGTGGCCTGAGCCAGCAGCCGTTCTATGGCCCAGACCCGCCGGCTGATGAAGCGCACCAGCACCCAGCAGGCCCACAGCAGCACCAAGGAGGAGACCACGGCGGCGACACCGAACAGGCGATACAGCCAGGTCTGCCGCTGCAGCAGGCGATCCATTTGACCGATCAGATCCTGCCGTACCGCATCGCCCTGGGCCTTGAGTCCACCGATGCGTTCGGTGGCGGCGGCAAACCACTGTGCCGGGGTGACCTTGGGCCAGTCGGCCACCGGCTTGCTCTGCACCTCCGTCACCCAGGTCTCCACCTGCTGCCACTGGGCTAGCTGGCGTTGTGTGGTCAGGGTCTGCCACAGGTTTGGGGTGGCCAGGTGATGCAGCAGATCCCACTGCCGGGCCTCATTAAATCGATAGCCCTGCAGCTGATCCCGCTGGGCCGGGTTGATTTCGGCCTTGGCCAGCAGGCCGTTCACCAGGCCACGTATCTGGCCGGCCCGCTCCTTCATGGTCAGCAGGGCTACCAGGGAGGAGGCCTGCTGGCGCAATTCGGCCGAGGTGATGCCGTTGCTGAGCAATGCGATGGCATCCAGGGCCGCCTGATTGGCGGCGGAATAGAAGCCGAAAGCCCCTTGCCCCTGCTGGTCATCGATCAACCTACGCTGCTGGGCCAGACCGCCAAGCAGGTCGTCGACCTCCTGGCTGACCGCCTGCAGCACGGGACTTTGCCGCCGCAGGGCATTGAGACTGGCCAGCCGCGCATCCACCAACTGGCGCTGGGCCTGTACCTTATCGGTTCCCAGCTGGCCGCCACTGGCCAACCAGCCGGCGGTCAACCCCCGCTCCACCGCCAGCTGATGAGCCACCTCATCCAGGGCGGCGATGGCCTCAATGCGCTGCTGGGACACGGTCAGCTGTTGCGCCTCCTGACGGATATCCAGGATCAAAAAGATCCCGACCGAGATGGCATACAGGGACGGGCAGAGGATCAGAACGGAAAGCAGGGTGGTCAAATGCACCCTGCGCAACCAGGCCGCAAGCATGGGCACCTCCTTGTCGCATCAGAAATTAGGCAGCAATTTCTAGAATAGACGCTCAGGCAAATGGTGCAGATGCGATATCGAATTAGCGGCGGTATCAGGTGGTGGGCAGCTCTTCTGGCGGTGTCTCGATGACGTCCTGCTCCGTCACATGCAGGGCCAGGGCGGCCCCTTCCACCAAGCAGTAGGCCACCTTGCGGCGAGCCCCCTTCACCAGGTTGGCAAAGGTCTGGCGGGAGACACCCATCACCTTGGCCGCCTCCTGCTGCTGCATACCCTGCAGATCCGCCAATCTCAGGGCCTCGAATTCGTCCTCCGCCAGCTGCAGCTGGGTCAGCCGATGGCTGGGGATGCCATTGGGCTTGAACAGGGAGTAGGGGGCGCGGGCCTGGATACAACGGGCGATCTTGGGTCTGGGCATGGCGGGTCCACATCAGGGCAAGCATAAAACGGAACACAGCATACCCTGCCGCCTTCTTTACCGATATATCAAACAGAAATAACCATATGGCGGCCCACCCAGAAACCGGGTCAAATGGCTGTGCGTGGAGGGGCACTTCCGCAACAAGCGACAGCTTGAACGTTTGCCGGGTCATGACCCGGCTTTTTTTTTGTATTTTCCATCTGCTATCCTCTGCCGCCTACCCTGATGATTAATCCACTGCGGCCCTCCCCTGGCGGACGGCGGCGGTCTTCTTCTTTTATTTAGGTTCGGCTATGGCACAACGCGGCACCCTGTTCATCGTCTCCTCCCCCAGCGGCGCGGGCAAATCCAGCCTGCTGGCGGCCCTGCTCGGCTCCCCCGTCAACGCCGACGGCCGCATGAGGCTCTCCGTCTCCCACACCACCCGCGCCATGCGCCCGGGGGAGGAGAACGGCGTCCACTACCACTTCGTCGACCCGGCGAGCTTCCAGGCGCTGATCGCGCGGGACGCCTTCTTCGAATGGGCCGAGGTGTTCGGCAACTTCTACGGCACCTCCAAGGAGACCATAGAGCAGAGCCTGGCCCAGGGCATCGACATCTTCCTGGACATCGACTGGCAGGGCGCCCGCCAGATCCGCGCCCAGATGCCGGAGGCCCGCTCCCTGTTCATTCTGCCCCCCTCCCTGCCGGTGCTGGAGCAGCGGCTGCATGGCCGCGGCCAGGACAGCGCCGAGGTGATCGCCGGCCGCATGGCCAAGGCGGTGGACGAGATGTCCCACTACGACGAATACGACTACCTGCTGGTCAACGATGACTTCGCCACCAGCCTGGCCCAGCTGCAGGCGGTGGTGCTGGCGGAGCGCACCACCCTGGCCAAGCAACAGATCCAGCACGCCGAGCTGCTGCAAGCCCTCTTGGCGAAGTAAGCCGGTTCTTGTATACTTTCGAGTCATTTTTTATCACTGGAGTCGTCCATGGCACGCGTAACCGTTGAAGATGCTGTAAAACAAGTGGGCAACCGCTTTGATCTGGTGCTGCTGGCCGCCCGCCGCGCCCGCCAAATCTCTGTCCAGGGTAAAGACCCGCTGGTGGATGAAGAAAACGACAAGCCGACCGTGATCGCCCTGCGCGAAATCGAAGAAGGCCTGATCTCCAACGAGTTCATGGATGCCCAGGACCGTCAGGACATGCAGGAGCGCGAAGCCAGCGAACTGGCCGCCATGTCCATCCTGTCCGAAGGTCGTGGCCTGACCCTCTGATCCCAACCGGATCCCGCAAGACGGCACCCCAGGGTGCCGTTTTTGCAGGCGTTTACAAGCGCCCCGTTTCGCCGCACACTCAGCTGCAGCCGTCCAGTTCACGCCAGGGACGCATCCTAGCCCCGCATCGGAGTCGTATTTGTACCTGTTCGAGAGCCTTAAATCGCTGATCGCCACCTATCTGCCCGCCGACCAGGTGGCGCGGGTGGAACAGGCCTATGTGGTGGCCCGCGATGCCCACGAGGGGCAGGCCCGCTCCAGCGGCGAGCCCTACATCACCCACCCGGTGGCCGTCACCCGCATCCTGGCGGAGATGCGCCTGGATCACGAGACCCTGACGGCGGCCCTGCTGCACGATGTCATCGAGGATACCCCGGTGACCAAGGAGCAGTTGGCGGCCCAGTTCGGCGAGGCGGTGGCGGAGCTGGTGTACGGCGTCTCCAAGCTGGACAAGCTCAAGTTCCGCGACCACAAGGAAGCTCAGGTCGAGAACTTCCGCAAGATGGTGATGGCCATGGTGCAGGACATCCGCGTCATCCTCATCAAACTGGCGGACCGCACCCACAACATGCGTACCCTGGGCTCGTTGCGGCCGGACAAGCGTCGGCGCATCGCCCGGGAGACCCTGGAGATCTTCGCCCCCATCGCCAACCGCCTGGGCATCCACAGCATCAAGACCGAGCTCGAAGAGCTGGGCTTCGAGGCCCTCTACCCCATGCGCTCCCGGGTGCTGCGGGAGTCGGTCAAGCGGGCGCGGGGCAACCGCAAGCAGATCATCAACGCCATCCATGACGAGATCCGCGGCCGCCTGCTGGAGGCCCACATCCCGGTGGAGGTGAAGGGGCGGGAGAAGAACCTCTACTCCATCTACATCAAGATGAAGAAGAAGGAGCTGCAGTTCCACGAGGTGATGGACATCTACGCCTTCCGGGTCATAGTGCAGGACATCGACACCTGCTACCGGGTGCTGGGCCAGATGCACAGCCTGTACAAGCCGCGGCCCGGTCGCTTCAAGGATTACATCGCCATCCCCAAGACCAACGGCTACCAGTCGTTGCACACCTCCCTGGTGGGCCCCCACGGGGTGCCGGTGGAGGTGCAGATCCGCACCGAATACATGGATCAGATGGCGGACAAGGGGGTCGCGGCCCACTGGGCCTACAAGCAGGACGGCGACACCTCGGGCACCACGGCCCAGGTGCGGGCCCAGCGCTGGATGCGCAGCCTGCTGGAGCTGCAGCAAAGCGCCGGCAACTCCTTCGAATTTATCGAGAGCGTCAAGACCGACCTGTTCCCCGACGAGATCTACGTCTTCACCCCGGAGGGCCGCATCCTGGAGCTGCCCACCGGCGCCACCCCGGTGGACTTCGCCTACGCGGTGCACACCGACATTGGCCACGCCTGCGTCGGCGCCCGGGTGGATCGCCAGCCCTATCCCTTAAGCCGCGCCCTGGCCTCCGGCCAGACGGTGGAGATCATCACGGCCCCCGGCGCCCGGCCCAACGCCGCCTGGCTCAACTTCATCGTCACCTCCAAGGCCCGCACCAAGATCCGCCAGTTCCTCAAGAACCTGCGCACCGAGGAGTCGGTGGTGCTGGGCCGCCGCCTGCTGAGCCATGCCCTGGGCAGCAAGAAGCTCGAAGAGGTGGCACCGGAGAACCTGAAGAAGGTGCTGGACGATACCCGGCACGACAGCCTGGAAGGCCTGCTGGCGGATATCGGCCTGGGCAACGCCATGAGCGTGGTGATCGCCCGCCGCCTGCTGGGCAACGTCGACGAGCTGAACACGGAGACGGCGCCCCAGCCGACCCCGGCCCCCAACCTGCGCAAGATGGCCATCCGTGGCGCGGACGGCATGCTGGTGACCTTCGCCAACTGCTGCCGCCCCATCCCGGGCGACCCCATCATTGCCCACATCAGCCCGGGCAAGGGGCTGGT
Source organism: Pseudaeromonas aegiceratis (assembly GCF_046254905.1). GTDB lineage: Bacteria > Pseudomonadota > Gammaproteobacteria > Enterobacterales > Aeromonadaceae > Pseudaeromonas > Pseudaeromonas aegiceratis. The sequence continues at coordinate 165,767 of NZ_CP158016.1, read as the reverse complement.
GGTGCACCAGGAGACCTGCCGCAACATCCGCAACTACAGCCGCGAGCCGGACAAGTACCTGCCGGTGCAGTGGGATACCGAGGTGGCCTACGAGCAGGAGTTCCGCACCGGCATCCAGATCGAGGTGGTGAACCATCAGGGGGTGCTGGCCCAGCTGGCCAACACCATCGCCGCCACCGGTGCCAACATCCACAGCATCAGCACCGAGGAGAAGGACGCCCGCGTCTATCAGGTGAATCTGCTGATCACCACCAAGAACCGCGTCCACCTGGCCAACATCATGCGCAAGATCCGGGTCATGCCGGATGTGCTGCGGGTCAGCCGCAGCCGCCACTAGCCATAAGGGAACACCTATGACCCCAGAACGCCTCGCCCGCATCCGTCAGATGCTGGCCATGCGCCAGCCCGATCTCACCGTCTGCCTGGAGGAGGTGCACAAGCCCCACAACCTGGCGGCCATCGTCCGCACCGCCGATGCGGTGGGGGTGCATGAGGTGCATGCGGTCTGGCCCCGCAGCAACATCGCCAAGCGCAAGGGCACGGCCCGGGGCAGCCAGAACTGGGTGGGGGTCAATCTGCATCCGGATATCGACACCGCGGTGGGCCAGCTCAAGGCCCAGGGCATGCAGATCCTGGCCACCCACCTGTCCGACACCGCGGTGGATTTCCGCCGCATCGACTACACCCGCCCCACCGCCATCCTGCTGGGCCAGGAGAAGCAGGGCATCACCCCCCAGGCCCAGGCCCTGGCGGATCAGCACATCATCATTCCCATGGTGGGCATGGTGCAGTCGTTGAATGTGTCGGTGGCCGCCGCCGCCATCCTCTACGAGGCCCAGCGCCAGCGGGAACTGGCCGGCCTGTATGGCCGCGGCTGCCTGCTGAGCGCGGAGGAGCAGAACCGCATCCTGTTCGAAGGCGGTCACCCCATCTTCGCCAAGATCTGCCAGCGCAAGGGGCTGCCCTATCCCCAGCTGGGGGCGGACGGCGAGATATTGGCAGACGAAGACTGGTGGCAGAAGGTGCAGATGAGCAAGGCCGCCTGGAGCCACCTGGACGACGAGGACGAGGGCCTGCTGCTGTAAAGCGGCACCATCTCACTGACGGCCCCCATTGATGCCCCTATAATATGGGCCTCTTTGACTCCTAGCGTGGCCGATCATGACCTCCAGAATCCTGCTGGGCCTGCTGGCCCTGTTCTTCAGCCTGAGGCTCTTTGCCGTGGACAATCCCTACCAGCTCACCACAGAGGCCCAGCTACCCCAGTTGACGCCGCAACTGGCTGACTTCTGGCAGCAGCACGCCCAGACCGGCCGCCTGACCGGGGTGGGCGGCGTCCAGCTGGCCTACGCCGTGCTGCGCCATCCCAACAGCAAGGGCAGCATACTGGTGGTGAACGGCCGCACCGAGAGTCTGCTGAAGTACCAGGCCACCGCCTACGATCTCTACCAGCAGGGCTACAGCGTCTACCTGTACGACCATCGCGGCCAGGGTCTCTCGGACCGCCTGCTGCGGGATCACGACAAGGGCCACGTGGACCAGTTCGATGACTATGTCGGTGACCTGCGCACCGTGATGGAACAGCTGGTGCTGCCGGACAGCCCGACCCACCTCAAGCTGCTGGCCCACTCCATGGGCGGCGCCATCGCCCTGCGTTACCTGGCACGCTGGCCGGACGAATTCGAGGCGGTGGCCCTGGTCTCCCCCATGCTGGGCATCCGCCTGGCCCCCCTGCCGGATTGGCTGGCCAACCTGCTGACCCGGTTGCTGGACTGGCTGTATGGCCTGTTCGGTGCCGAGTCGCCCTATGCCCCGGGCACCGGCCCCTACGCGCGGGTGGCCTTCCCCGGCAACGAGCTGAGCCAGAGCCCGCTGCGCTACGGCCTGTTCCGGGATCTGTACGATCGGCGGCCCCAGCTGCGGCTCGGCGGCCCCACGGTGCGCTGGATTTACCAGTCCCTGGCCGCCGCCAAGCTGGCCACCGACAGCGGCAGCAGCTCCCGGGTGCCCCTGCTGCTGATCCAGGCCGGCGCCGACAGCGTGGTGACCCCGGCACCGCAAAACCGCTTCTGCGACCTGCGCCAACAGGCCGGGCATCCCTGTGACGGCGGCCACCCCCTGGTGATCCCCGGCGCCTGGCACGATCTGTTCAACGAGGCGGATGCCTACCGGCTGCCCACCCTCACCGCCGTGCTGGATTTCTTTTCGAAATAAATTTCACTTTCGAACGAAGGCCGCGCTTCTCCAGCGCGGCTGTTTTGGTTATTATTTGCCCGCCGTCACAATTTCCGAGGTCTGAATGTATAAAGTCGTCGTTTCCGATCTGGATGGAACCCTCCTCAACAAGCAGCACCAAGTCTCTGCCCGGACCCGCGAGACCCTGCACGCCCTGGTCAAACGGGGCATCAAGTTCATGGTCGCCACCGGTCGTCACCATGTGGATGTCCAAGGCATCCGCGACACCCTGGGGCTGGATATCTTCCTCATCACCGCCAATGGCGCCGTGGTCCATGACAAGCAGGACAACTGCATCTACAACCAGAGCCTGCCGGTGGCGCTGGCCCAGCAGGTGGTGGAGCTGCCCCGTCACGAAGACATCCGCATCAACATCTATCAGGGCGACCGCTGGCTGGTGGCCCAGGAGAGCCCGGAGCTGCTGGCCTGCCATAGAGAGTCCGGCTTCCGCTATCAGGTGGTGGATCCCCTCGCGGTGGACAAGCAGAACATCAACAAGATCTTCTTCAACGCCGCGACCCATGAGGAGCTTCTGCCCCTGGAGGCCAGCCTGCTGAGCCAGTTTGGCGAGCAGCTGACCATTACCTTCGCCTCCGCCGACAGCCTGGAGGTGATGCCCAAGGGCGTCAACAAGGGCAATGCGGTGCAGGCGGTGCTGCAACAGAACGGATTTAGCCTGGACGAGACCATCGCCTTCGGCGACGGCATGAACGATCTGGAGATGCTGAGCCTGGTGGGCCGCGGCGTGGTGATGGGCAACGCCCATGACCGTCTGGTGAAGGCGCTGCCGGACCATGAGCGCACCCTGAGTTCAGACGAGGACGGGGTGGCCCGCTATCTGGAACGGCTGTTTGGCTGATTTTGCCACCTGAGGCCTGTCAATTGGTCTCAATCCAGTCTTAAACTAATGGGCAACCAAGCAAATCAAGGAGTTGCCCATGCGTTTCCTGCCCCTGGCCGGCAGCCTGGCCCTGCTGCTGACCGCCTGCAGCCACCAGCCAACCCCAGCCCCTGAGCATCAGGCCGGCGATATCACCCCCGCTACGTCCCAGGAGACCCGCGCCCCCGCCGGCGTGGCCCTGCTGCGCGGCACCCTCAGTTGGCAAGGTGGCGAGACGCGCTTCTCCCCCTGTGGCAGCCAGCAACAGTGGCAACTGCTGGCCGATGGCAGCCTGACCCAGGCCTGGCAGGCCATGGGCCAGCCGGAGAGCGCCTATGTGGAGCTGTACGGTAACCTGACCCTGGGGGACAGTCGCGACAGCCCCCTGCGCCTGACCAGCAAACGCCTCAACCGGCTAAGCGCCGCCAATCTCCCCCAGTCCTGTACCGAAACGGCAGCGGACAGCCGCCTGATCCTGGCGGGCGAACAGCCGGCGCCCTGGGCCTTCCGGCTCAGCGGCAACAGCGGCGTCTTCACCAGCGATGGCCTGAGCCGCACCCTGCAACTCAAGGAGCAGCAGGGCCAGACCACGGGGGCCCAGCAGATGACGCTGATGGCCACCGATGGCCAGCAAGCCACCCTGGTCCTGACCCCAGGCCTGTGCACCACGGACGGCGGCCAGCAGGCCTGGGGCTGGCAGGCCAGCCTGAGCCTGGAGGGCGGCGAGCCGGCCTACCAGGGCTGTGCCCGCCAGGGCCACCTGCTGGCGCAGCTGCAACCGCCCCTGCAATGGCGTGGTCACTGGGAACTGATGCGGGCGGATCTGGCCCTGACCCTGACCCCCCACTACGAGAGCACCCTGCTGCTGGTGCGGCAACAGGGTCCCCAGGTGCTGTATGAGGGGGCCTGGCAGCCCACCGCCGACGGCCTGACGGTGCTGTTCAACCGGCGCAACGACATGGGGGTGCGGGAGGCCATCCCCTTCCGCCTGCAGAGCAATCACCTCACCGCCGATTACCGGCTGCTCAACGGCGGCCAGGTGGACTTCGATAGCCCCTTAAGCCTGGTGCCCGGCACCCTGGGATCCGTGACGCCCAAGCCCGCCGCGGCGGACACGCCTACGGCCGCCCCGCTTCCCCCCAGCCTGAGCGCCGCCAGCACGGCGGATCCCCAGGTGGAGCAGGCCCTGCGGGATTACTTCGTCATGAGCCGCAGCGATCCCCACCAGGCCAGCTACCGCTACGGCCTGCTGGATCTCAACGGCGATGGCCGGCCCGAGGCCCTGGTGCAGATGAACTGGTGCAGCGGCGGCCAATGCGTCTGGCTCATCTTCCAGGGGCAGTCCCAGGGTTACCGCTTCGCCGCCCGCATCGAGGCGCTGGCCGCGCCCTTCTACGTGGCCAGCCATACCCAGCGGGGTTGGCATGATCTGCTGGCACCGGGCAGTGCCGGCTCCTGGGTGCAGTTGAGTCATGACGGCATCAGCTACCCGGTGCGCACCCAGGGCGCACCCCTGGCGCCGGCCAGCCTGTTGGAGGGGGCCACCCAGGTGAGCTTCGGCCAGGGGGCCTGGCGCCACCTGCCCTGAGCCGGGTTAGTTGCCGACGGCGTCCACCCGGATCTTGAGATCGGACTGGGGGGCGCCCCGGGTCAGCACCGCCACCCGTTCGGTATTGATGAAGCGCAGTCGGTTGCCGTCTTCGATGCGCGCCTGCAGGGCATAGCTCATGCGCCCGTCGATCCGCGCCGGATCATAGTGCAGCTCGAAGGCCAGGGGCGCCGGGTGATCGGCACCCAGGGTCTGGCTGGCCAGCACGGTGGCCTTGGCATCGGCGCGGGAGACATCCAGCAGCTGCACCGTCACCACGGCGCTGGGGGGCAAGGCGATGCGCTGCCGATACCAGACCTCGCCCCGGATCACGCCGGACCAGGGCGTCGCCGCCTCGGTTGCATGCGCCGCGGAGCCGGCCTCGGCGACCGGGGTGGCAGTCTCCTGCGCGGCAGAGACGGCCTCCGGCTGGGCCGCCGGTGCGGCCGGTGCCTGGGCTTGGGTGTCGTTATCGGGCTGGCAGCCCAGCAGGGCCAACAGGCAGGCGCTCAGCAGCAGTGGGGAACGGGACATGGCTTCTCCTCGTCTGGATCCATGAGTGTCCCGCCACCATAGCACAGGCAATCTTGGTTCACATGAAGCTAGGCTGAACCCAGATCATGAGTCCGTCACGCAACTGACAAGACAGCGTCACACCCCGGAGGCAGCCTGAATGCCGGTTCTCGGCATCTCGGAGCGTCACCATGATCAGCGTCGATTCCCTGCTGCGCCAGTACCTGCCGGCGCAATCCCACTGGCAATGGCTGCGGGCCCTGCTGCGCCGCCTGCTGTACGAAAATGACTTCCAGCAATTTGGCCGGGACTATCCCCACCTCAAGGGGCTGGATTTCATCGAACAGGTGCTCACCTACTTCGACTTCGGCTGCGACGTGTCGGAGAGCGAGCTGGAACACATCCCTAGCCAAGGCCCCCTGGTGCTGGTGGCCAATCACCCCATCGGCACCCTGGACGGCATGGCCCTGCTCAAGGTGGTGGCCCGGGTGCGGCCGGATGTGAAGATCATGGCCAACCAGATGCTCAGCCACGTGGAAGCCATGACCTCCCTACTGTTCCCGGTGGATGTGCTGGGCAGCGGCAGCAACCGCCAGCAGATCCTGGCGATGCAGGAGCACCTGGCGGCGGGCAAGGCGCTGATCGTCTTCCCCGCCGGCGAGGTCTCCCGCCTGCGGCCCCATGGGGTGCGGGACGGCCGCTGGCGCACCGGCTTCCTGCGCCTGGCGGACAAGGCCAAGGCACCCATAGTGCCGCTGTTTATCCGGGGGCGGAACTCGCCGCTGTTTTACTTAAGCTCCATGGTGTTCAAGCCCCTCTCCACCCTGCTGCTCATCCGCGAGATGTTCGCCCACCGCTGCGGCCGCATCCGCCTGCGCATCGGCCCCTGCATCCCCTACGGCGCCTGGCAGCAAGACGCGCTGCCGCTGCCCAAGCTGGCGGGACGCTTCCGCCAGCACCTCTACCGGTTGGGCAAGGGCAAGCCGGGGCTGTTCCGCACCCAGGCCCCCATCGCCCTGGCCGAAGACCGTCAGCGGCTCAAGCAGGCCCTGGCCGCGTGCGAGCGGTTGGGCCAGACCCATGACGGCAAGCAGATCCTGCTCTACCGCCGCCAGGGGGAGGCCCATGCCCCCATACTGCGGGAGCTGGGTCGGCTGCGGGAGATTGCCTTTCGCGCCGTGGGGGAGGGCAGCGGCCGCCGCCGGGATCTGGATCAGTACGATGACGACTATTTCCACCTGGTGCTCTGGGATCCGGAGGCGCTGGAGATCGTCGGCGCCTACCGCTTCATTCCCACTGCCGGACAACTGGCCGGCAAGGGGGTGGGGGGCCTCTACAGCCACAGCCTGTTCGACTTCACCCCGGCCATGACCCAGGTGTTGGCGCAGGGTATCGAGCTGGGACGCAGCTTCATTCAACCCGCCTACTGGGGCCGTCGCAGCCTGGATTACCTGTGGCAGGGCATAGGTGCCTTCCTGGCCCGTCACCCGGAATACCGCTACCTGTTCGGCCCTGTGTCGCTCTCCGCCAGCCTGCCGGAGCCGGCCCGCCAGCTGCTGCTGGCCTTCTACCGTCGCCACTTCCCGGCCCACAGGCCCATGGCCTACTCCCGCCGCCCCTGTCCGCCCTGTCCCGCCGCCCTGATGGCGCTGTTTAGCGGTGACTATCAGGCGGATCTGGCCCAGCTCAAGGCCCGGCTGGAGGAGATGGACTGCGCCATCCCCACCCTCTACAAGCAGTACTCCGAGCTGTGCCATCCCGGCGGGGTGCAGTTCCTGGACTTTGGCGAGGATCCGGCCTTCGGCCACTGCATCGACGGCCTGGTGCTGGTGGACTTGGACGCCCTCAAGCCCAACAAGCAGCAGCGCTACATCGGCATGCACCTGAGCAAGCCGGCCGCCGCCTGATTAGGCGCTGGGGTAGTGGATGAGGTTGTGAAAGCGCGCCGGCATGGGGCCCACGTTGCGGTAACCGTGGGGCTGGTCGGCGGCAAAGCGTAGCGCCGTACCGGGCGCCACCGGCTGCCAGGCGCCCGCCAGCCAGATCTCCACCCCGGCGCTCAGGGGCAGTATGTCCTCCACCACCCCGGCCAGGTGCGGCACGGAGCGGTACTCGCAGCCCATCGGCAACTCCACCAGCAGACACTCGCAGCCCAGGGGGCCGTCATACGGCAGCAGTGTGGTGACCGCCACCCCCTCCCCCAGCAGACGCACCTCGCCCTGCACCGCCGGCTCGGGCAGATCCCCCAGCAGGCTGGAGAAGGAGCAGGCCAGCCCGGCGGCGATCTTCCACAGGGTGACGACTGTGGGGCTCGACTCCCCCCGCTCTATCTGCCCCAGCATGGCCTTGCTGACCCCGCAGGCGCCGGCCAGCCGATCCAGGCTCCAGCCCTGGGCGGTGCGCAGCTGGCGCAGGCGATCGCCGATGCGCTGATTGAGTTCGGGCAGGGCGGCTTGGCTCATGGCGTCTCCTAAAAAAACACATTGTGCGCTATAGCGCACGGGCGGGGTTTGCGCCTATTATGCGCTATAACGCACAACTGGCCCAAGCCCGGAGGCCGCCATGTTTTCCCTGATCCGTTCCCTGCGCCTGCACCATGTCAGCAGCGGCCTGGTGGCCGTGCTGGTGGGCTACACCAGCTCCGCCGCCCTCATCTTCCAAGCCGCCCAACAGGCCGGCGCCAGCCCGGCCCAGCTGGGTTCCTGGCTGGGCGCCCTGGGGCTGGGCACCGGCCTCACCACCCTGGGGCTGTCGCTGCGCTATCGCACCCCCATACTCACCGCCTGGTCCACCCCGGGGGCGGCCCTGCTCATCAGCAGCCTGGCGGGCCTCTCCCTGGCCGAGGCGGTGGGGGCCTTCATCGTCAGCTCCGCCCTCATCACCCTGGTGGGCTTCAGCGGCCTGTTCGCCCGCCTGATGCATAGGCTGCCCCAGTCCCTGGCGGCAGCCATGCTGGGGGGCGTGCTGCTGGGCTTCTGTCTGGAACTGTTTCGCGCCCTGCCCCAGGCCCCTTGGCTGGTGGGCAGCATGCTGCTGGGCTACTGGCTGCTCAAGCCCCGCCTGCCACGCTACGCCATCGGCCTGGTGCTGCTCATCGGTCTGGCGGTGGCCCTGGGCCAGGGGGATCTGAATGGTGCCGAGCTGACGCTGGGCGGCCTGCACCTGGAGTGGGTCAGCCCGGCCTTCAGCTGGCACGCCTGTCTGGGGGTGGCCCTGCCGCTGTTTCTGGTGACCATGAGCTCGCAGAACCTGCCGGGGCTGGCCACCCTGCACGCTCACGGCTACCGGCCGCCGGTGTCACCGCTCATCGGCTGGACCGGGCTGGCGGGCCTGCTGCTGGCGCCCTTCGGCGGCTTCGCCCTCAACCTGGCGGCCATTACCGCCGCTTTGTGCATGGGCAAGGAGGCCGATCCCGAGCCGAACCGCCGCTATCTGGCCGCCTGCTGCGCCGGGGTCTTCTATCTGCTCACCGCCCTGCTGGGCAGCACTGTGGCCAGCCTGTTTGCCCTGCTGCCCCATGAACTCATCGTGGCCATCGCCGGTCTGGCCCTGCTGGGCACCCTGGGGGGCAGCCTCAAGCAGGCGTTGGAGGTGGAATCCGAGCGGGAGGCGGCCCTCATCACCTTGCTGGTGACCGCCGCCGGGGTGAGTTTCTTTGGCATCGGCGCCCCCTTCTGGGGACTGCTGGCCGGGGTGCTGACCGGCCTGTGCGCCAAGCGCGGCTGGCTGCCGCGCCTGACGCGGGCCCGTGCGGCTCAGGCGAGCTGACCGGTGAGGGGCTATAAAGCAAGGGGCGCCCCGGCTTACTCCGATGCGTCAGACGCCTGCCGGCGGGCCAGCCGGGCCAGCGCCTCGGCCTCCACGGACTGGATCTCGTCCAGCACGGCGGCTAAGTCCACCGCCTGGGTGGGCTCGGCAAACTGGCCGGTCAACCGCACCTGTTCGGTGAGATCGCCCGCCTCATAGTGGGCCCAGATCTCCTGGGCGTAACGGCTGCCCCGTAGCTCGGGGGCGAACTGGCCATAGAATTGACTCAGGTTATCCACATCCCGTATCAGCATGTCCTTGGCGTGGTTGTTGGCGGCGGCGTGCACCACCTGAGGTAGATCGATGATCACCGGGCCCACGGCATCCCGCAACACATTGAATTCCGATAGATCGCCATGCACCAGGCCGGCACAGAGCATCCGCACCACATGGTTCATCAGGGTGGCATGATCCTGACGGGCCTGCTCGGCCTCGAAGCTGAGATCGCTCAACCGCGGCGCGACCTGGCCGGCACCGTCGGTGATCAACTCCATCAGCAGCACGCCGTCGAAACAGCCGTAGGGCTGGGGCACCCGCACCCCCGCCGCCGCCAGCCGGTAGAGGGCATCCACCTCGGCGTGTTGCCAGTGGGATTCCTGCTGCTGCCGCCCAAACTTGGAGCCCTTCTCCATGGCCCGGGCGCTGCGACTGTTGCGCACCTTGCGCCCCTCCCGGTAATGCACCGCCTGCTTGAAACTGCGGGTAGCCACATCCTTGTAGACCTTGGCGCAGCGCAGCTGCTCACCGCAGCGCACCACGTAAACGTCGGCCTCTTTGCCGCTCTTGAGGCGGCGCACCACCTCGTCCACCAAACCGTCGTCCATCAGGGGTTGTAGGGGTAAGGGTGTTTTCATGCCGCCCGATCACCTCGTCGTTGGCCAATAAAATCCACTGAAGACCAAGCCACAGGGTTCATACAAACTGCCCCGCCACCCAGCCGGAGCTCCAGCACCACTGGAAGTTGAAGCCGCCCAGCCAGCCGGTGACGTCCATCACCTCACCGATGAAGTAGAGGCCGGGCACCGCCTTGGCCTCCATGGTCTTGGAGGAGAGGGCGTCGGTATCCACCCCGCCCAGGGTCACCTCGGCGGTGCGATAGCCCTCGGTGCCGTTGGGCAGCAGACGCCAGTCGGTGAGTAGCTGCACCAGCGCCGCCAGCTCGCCGTGACCGTATTGCCGCATGGGCTTATTGGCAACCCCGCTGCGCTCCAGCAACTTCTCCACCAGCCGCTTGGGCAGCAGACGGCCCAGGCAGGTCTTGAGTTCGGCGGCGCCGTGCTGCTGTTGCCAGTCCGCCAGCAGGGCGGACACGTCCTGCCCCGGCAACCAGTTGATCCGCACCGCTTGCCCCGCCTGCCAGTAGGAGGAGATCTGCAGCACCGCCGGCCCGGAGATGCCACGGTGGGTGAACAGCAGCGCCTCGGAGAACTGCTGGCCATCTTCGGCGGTGAGGATCACCGGCAGGCTGATGCCGGACAGTTCGGCGAAGTCGTCCTTGTCCTGGGTGTGCAGGGTGAAGGGCACCAGGCCCGCCCGGGTGGGCCGCACCGGCAGGCCGAACTGCTCCGCCAGCCGGTAGCCAAAGGGGGTGGCTCCCAGCTTGGGCAGCGACAGGCCGCCGGTGGCCACCACCAGCGACTGGCAGGTCAGCTCACCCCGGCTGGTGTGCAGCACGAACCGCTCCTCGTCTACCGCCCCCTGAGCCACCGACAAGATCTCGGTGCGCAGCTGAAGGGTGACGCCGGCCCAGTCGCACTCGGTCTGCAGCACCCGCACGATTTCCTTGGCGGAGTCGGTGCAGAACAGCTGGCCGTGATCCCGCTCCTCGTACTCCACGCCGTGGCGCTCCATAAGCTCGATGAAGTCCTGGGCCCGGTAGCGGGCCAGGGCGGACTTGGTGAAGTGGGGATTGGCACACAGGTAGGCATGGGGCCCGGCCAGGCGGTTGGTGAAGTTGCATCGGCCACCGCCACTGATGAGAATCTTGCGCCCCGGCTGCTTGGCGTTATCCAGCACCAGCACCCGGCGGCCACGGTAGCCGGCCTGGGCCGCGCACATGAGGCCGGCTGCCCCCGCCCCGATAATGATCACATCCCACCGCATAGCCGCTCCTGCCGTTTAAAAGGGCGCCATTGTACTGGGCCGGGCCGTCGCAGACAAAATCCGAGGCGGCGCAGACAAAACAAAGGGGAGCTGCTAGAGCGGCTCCCCAAACGTTTCAGCAAAGATGCTTGTTGAAATGGTGGGCGTCCTTGCAACACCCGAGACCAGCCTACCAGAGCCGACACGGCAGACAAGAGGCGGCGAGAAAAAAACCAATTTGGCCTGACCACCGGCCTGACACCTGAGTCACAAGTCTGTCAGCGGACCCTGCTATAGTGGAGCTGATGCGACTCAACGGAGAACTAGCATGTCTGACCTCTACCAACACATTCTCGTGGCCCTGGATCTGGATGAGGAACATACCCGGGTACTGGACAAGGCTGTCGCCCTGGCCCGCTGCCACCATGCCAAGCTGTCGGTGATCCACGTGGACATCAACCTGCAGGATCTCTACACCGAGATGATCGCCCTGGACATCGACACCATGCAGGACAAGGTGCTGGCGGATGCCAACGCGCGGCTGGACAAGGCCCTGGCGGGTACCGACTACCCCATAGAGAAGCGCCTGGTGATCTGCGGCGATCTCTGCAGCAAGGTCAACGAGGCGGTGAGCGAATACGGCATCGATCTGCTGGTCTGCGGCCACCGGCAGACCTTCTGGAGCCTGCTCACCTCCTCCGCCCGCCAGCTGATGAACAGCGTCTCCTGCGATCTGCTGGTGATGCCGTTGCCGGAGTGAGCCGACCCGGCGCACTTGCCCGGGCCGCTGGCTTGATCTGCCCCACAACATGGGCTTAATTAGAACAGCCCACAGGAGCAACAAGGAGACGCCGATGACAGGGTACAACGCAGGTACGGACGACGAGGAGTGGGATCAGGACGACGAACTCGAAGAGCAGGAGGAGCGCGACGATTGGGATGACGACGAGGACGATGACGACTTCTGGGAAGAGGACGAAGAGTTCGGCGGTGGTCTCGATTACGACGATGATGACGATGACGACGACGAGTACTAGGCGGTAACCCCTGCTCCGGCCCAACGGGCGTGTCTTGCGACGCGCCCGTTTATTTTTCACCGTAAAGTTAGGCAAAGGCGTTGGCTCAGCGTCGGCGTCGGCCGGAAAATGAGAGCGATCGTTCTCATTCAGGTTTTCTTCCTCCACATGACCACGGACTCCCGCCAGCAGGCCCGCCGCCGGCAGATACTGGACGCGGCCCGCCTCTGCTTCCGCCAACAGGGCTTCCACGGCACCGGCATGGCCCAGATTGCCCTGACCAGCCGCTTGAGCGTGGGACAGATCTACCGCAGCTTCCCCAGCAAGGACGCCATCATCGAAGCCCTGGTACTCGACCTGACCGCCCAGAAGATCACCGTCATCGGCCGGGAGGATCAGGCACTGACCAGGATCGCCCGTGAGCTGGCCTGGCGCACTCTGCCGGAATTGATGGATGAAGAGGATACGGATCGGGCCCTGTTCTTCGAGATCGCCGCCGAGGCCACCCGCAACCCGGTGGTGGCGCGCCTGCTGGAGGCGATGGATCACCGGCTGTTTACCGAAGCCTGCCGGTGGACCCGGCACCACTACCCCCAGCTGAGCGAGGAGGAAGTATCCGCCCGGGTGGAGCTGATGGCCGTACTCACCGAGGGGACCCTGTTCCGCCACCAGACCGCGCCCAAATACGATGCCGCGCGGCTCAATGCCCTCTATCTGCAGCTACTGCAGCAACTGTTTCCGGAGTCATGATGCGTGACCTAGTCTGTTTGCCCCAGACCCGCCTGGCCTATGCCCTGATACTGGGCGCCCTGGCCGCCCTGGGGCCCCTGTGCACCGATCTCTACCTGCCGGCCCTGCCGGACATAGCCCAGCAATTTACCGCCCCCACCTCGGTGGTCCAGCTGACCCTGACCGCCACCTTGCTGGGGCTCGGCGTGGGGCAACTGCTGTTCGGCCCCTTAAGCGACAGCCTGGGCCGCCGCCGCACCCTGTTGAGCTCGCTGGTGCTGTTTGTGGTGGCCTCCCTGGGCTGCACCCTGGCCACCGATATCCACCAACTGCTGGTGGCCCGCCTGCTGCAAGGCATCGCCGGCTCCGGCGGCATAGTGCTGTCCCGCGCCATCGCCCGGGATCTCTATCAGGGGCATGAGCTAACCCGCTTCTACGCCTTGCTGATGATGATCAACGGCGTGGCCCCCATCGGCGCCCCCGTGCTGGGCGGTGAGCTGCTGCGCCTCGTCGACTGGCGCGGCATCTTCGCCGTCCTGACCACCATCGTCCTCCTGTTGACCCTGGCCTCGACACTGCAGGTGCGGGAGACCCTGCCCCCCCAGCAGCGGACCCCCGGCGGCCTGCGGCAAACCCTGCAGCAAATCCGGCAACTGCTCACCCTGCGCCCCTTCATGGGGCTGTGCCTGGCCCAAGGCTTCACCATCGCCGGCATGTTTGCCTACATAGGTGCCTCCTCCTTCGTGCTGCAGCAGCTCTATGGCCTCACGCCGCAGCAATTCAGCCTCTGCTTCGCCGTCAATGGCATCGGGCTGATCCTCATGGCCCAGGTGGCCGCCCGGCTCAGCAACCAGCTGGGGGAGATCCATGTGCTGCAGGGGGGCCTCATCCTCGCCATGTCGGCCGCCAGTCTGCTGGTGCTGGCCGGACTGTGCCACGCCCCCCTGCCCCTGGTGCTGATCTGCCTGTTCTTCTCCGTGACGGTCAACAGCGTCATCGGCACCACATCTGTCTCCCGGGCCATGCAGGCCGTTTCGCCAGAGTCGGGGGGTGCCGCTTCCGCCCTGCTGGGACTGGCCATGTTCGCCCTGGGGGCCCTGAGCGTGCCCTTTACCGGACTGGGGGGGACCTCGATGCTGACCATGTCGCTGACCATCTTGGGCTGCTACGCCATCGCGGTGCTGTTGTATTGGCGGGTTCACGGCTGGCAAGGCCGGCGCGCACGGGGACGCTGAAATCCTTTGCATGCCCACCTGCCGTCTGCCGGCCTGGGGCATGAAAACGAATTCATTTAGAAATCAACCGTTTTCAGAAAAATAATGCTTGATCCACCTCACACTCTGGCTAATATCGAACGTGACAAAGGTCACAAAAACCAACGAGGTGCATCATGAAAAATCTGTATAAGAACCTGAGCAGTCTGCTGGCCCGCAAGGAAGAAAACGCCCGTCTGGCCCCGTCCACCCGCGAATACTTCTTCAGCTACCAGCGTTAATCCCCGCCTCATCCGTCAGGATGCCAAGGGGATCTTCACCCCGCCCTGCCTTCGGGCAGACCCCAATCCCAAGACCGGCCCCGGTAACGGGGCCCACTCTCCCGGCCTGACCTCACCCATGGTATAAGGGGCGCCTGTCCCTCGGCCCAGGTCCATCCCATGTCTACTGCCGATCGCCGCATCCCGGTCAGCCTCATCAGCGGCTTTCTGGGCGCTGGCAAGTCCACCCTGCTCAACCACTGGCTGCAGCAGCCGCAGCTGGCCCGCGCCGCCGTGCTGATCAACGAATACGGCCCCGTGGGGGTGGATCATCATCTGGTGCGCCCCCTGGACCACCAGCCGGTGCTGCTGGCCTCCGGCTGCATCTGCTGCACCCTGCAGGGCCCCCTGGTGGACACACTGCAGTCCCTGTTTCTCCAGGCGCTGCGCCGGCAGATCCCGCCGTTTGACCGCCTCATCATAGAGACCACAGGCCTGGCGGATCCCGCCGGGGTCATGTTCACCCTGCGCCGCTCGCCATTTCTGGCCGAACGCTATCGCTATGCCGGCCTGCTGACGGTGGTGGATGGCCAGTATGGCCTGGCACAGCTGGACACCGAGCCCGAGGCCCTCAAGCAGGCCGCCCTGGCCGATGCCCTGCTGATCAGCAAGCCCGACCTGTGCGGTGCCGATCAGTTGCAGGCCTTGACGCAACGCCTGGCCCAGATCAACCCGGGGGCCAGCTGCCAGACGGTACGGCATGGCCAGGCCGAGGTGGCGCTGTTGGCCCAGCTGAGCCCAGATCCGGCCAGCTCCCCCCTGCGCCTCAGGCGCTGGCTGCGGGTCAGCCCGGCGGTCGGTCTGCAACAGGACGCGGGCCAGGGTCATGGCGTCACCAGTTTCAGCCTGACCCTGCCGCCCCACTGGGGTCTGGCGGAGCTGCTGGCCGCCCTGGAACGGGTGCAACAGCGGCATGGCGAGGCGCTGTTGCGACTCAAGGGCCTGGTGCGCTTTGCCGGCGATACCCGGCCGACTGTGCTGCAGGCGGTGCACGGCACCCTCTACCCCCTGGCTCAGCTGGAACAGTGTCCGGCCGAACTGGCGGACAATCGGCTGGTGTTTCTGACCCGTCACCTCACCCAGGCCCAGCTGGCGGAGTGCTTCTTCGATCACAAATAGCGGCCTCTATTGAGACCTTACCTTGGCGGCGCGGTAGGATTCAGATGCTATATACAAGGGACGACCTGACCCGCTCTGCCGCCGGATAGCCATGCCTGATGTAAGAAAGAGGAATCATTCGAGACCTAAATTTGCTTGGTCGCCCCTGTTGTTTCGCCTGTTGACCCTGGGCATGGCACTATTCGGCCTCGAATGGCTCATAAATCGACTGGTGACGGATCCAATCTGGCACCTGTCATTGATGACAGGCAAGGATCTGCTGCTCCTGCTGCTGTGCGCCCGCCTCTGGTTGCCGAACGCCCAACGCCCCCCGGGGTCGGACGCCAACGCCCGCCCTCTGCCCTGGCTGCTGCTGGCACTCCTGTTGGCCACCCTGGCCCTGCTGCTACCGCCCTGGCTGGCCCGGCAACAGGCGCTCCCCCTGCAACAGGCCGCACGCCAGCAGGCCCAGGTCATCCAAGACTGGCTGGAGGCCCAGTGGGCCGCCGGTCGCCAGCTGAGCCAGGACGCGGCCCTCCTGCGCCAGCTGCAGGAGCCCACCAGACCCTTGGCGCACCGCTGGCATGAGCGGCTGACCAACCTGACCCGGGTGAACGATCTCCAAGGTGCCTGGCTGCTGGATCCCCGGGGGCGTCCCCTGGCGCAACAGGCGGCCCCCACCCCGGGTCCCCTGCCCAACCCGGCCTGGCTCACCCGGCAACCCCTCGCCCCCCTGATCGCCCCGCCAGATGGGCAGACCCCCTGTCTGGACCTCTTGCTGCCCCTCATCAGCGACACCGCCACCCTGAAGGGCTGGCTGGTGCTGCGCCTGGATCCCCAGCGTCGCCTGCTGGCCCAGCTCAATCCCCCCCAGGCTCCCTGGCGCACGGATCTGTTGCGCCTGCAGGCCGATGGCGTCGCGCCGTTGACGGCGACCGATGATTGGCTCGCCCCGGACGCCGCCCAACTGCTGCTGCAAGCGGTGCAACACAACCAGCTGGCCCAGACCCGCCTGCCCTGGCTGGCCTGGCAGCCCCTGGCGGTGCCCAGCTGGCTGCTGGTGGTGCATACCGATCCCCAGTCCCTGACCTATGGTCTGTGGCGCTGGCTTGGCCTGCTGCTGGCGGGTCTGATGCTGCTCAGCCTGCTGGCCAACGGCCTCTGGCCACCGGCACGCCGCGCCGGCCGGTTCGGCCTGGCGGCGCCACGGGATCCCGATAGCGAGCCCCTGCTGGCACACTTCTTCGACATGCCCTTCGTCGGTCTGGGCATAGGGACGCCTCAGCGCCAGCATTGGGACAGATACAATCAGAAGCTGTGCGACATGCTGGGCTATGACGGCCCCAGCCTGGCGAAGCTCAGCTGGGGGCAGGTCAGCCATCCCGAGGACTGGGCCCGGGAGGCGCCCTGGCTGCGCCAGGTGCTGGAAGAGGGGCTCGACAGCTACCGGCTGGAGAAACGCCTGTTGCACAAGGATGGCCACCTGATCCACACCAGCTTCGAGGTGAGACCCATTCGGGACGAGACGGGGCGGGTCACCCACCTGATGACCATGGTGGATGACATCAGCCAACGCCGGCAGACCGAGCAGGCGCTGCTGCGGCAGAAGGCCCTCTACAACACCCTGTCCCACACCAGTCAGATCATAGTCCGCACCACCCGACGGCAGGATCTGTTCGACCAGGTCTGCCGCATCCTGGTGGAACAAGGCGGCCTGCGCTTTGCCTGGATCGGCCTGTTCGGGGCGCAGACCCAAGGGGTGGACATCGTCGCCCACCACGGGATGGGCCACAGCTTCCTGGATGACCAGCCCTGCCAGCAGTGCTGGCAGGGGCCGCTGCAGCGGGTGCGCCAGAGCGGCCACCACTACCTGTGTAACAACTACCTGCAGGATCCCCTCACCCAACCCTGTCATGAACGGGCCCTGCTGGCCCAATTCCGCGCCGCCGCCCTACTGCCCCTCTTCGAGGACCGGCAGCTGATGGGCGTCATCAGCCTGTATGCCGATCAGGAGGGCTTCTTCACCCATGAGATGATGCAGACCCTGGACGAGATGGCCAACGATGTCTCCTTCGCCCTGGACAACCTGCTGCGGGAGGCCGAGCGCATGGAGGCCATCAGCGCCCTGCACAGCGCCAACCGGGTGGTGGAAGCCAGTCAGGTGGTGCTGCTGAGCCGCCGGGCCGAGCCCCAGCTGCCCATCAGCTATATCTCGGGTAACGTGCAGCGCTGGGGCTTCAGCCCCCAACAGCTGCTGAGCCACAGTCTGGACTTCGAGCACCTGATCCACCCGGAAGACCGACTGCGCGTCCGGGCTCAGCTGGCCCAGATATTGCGCACCCTGCCCAGCCACTTCCGCCTGGAATACCGGATCCTGACCCGAGACCAGGCGGTGCGCTGGGTGGAGGATCAGGGGCGCTTGCAGCAGGACAACCTGAGCCGCCCCCTGGCCTATGAGAGCGTGCTGGGGGACATCACGGAGCGCAAGCACACAGAGCTGGCGCTGCAGGAGAGCGAGCGGCTGTTCCATACCCTGGCCACCATGGCCCCCGTCGGCATCTTCCGCAGCAACGCCAGGGGGCGCCTCACCTACCTCAACGATAGAGCCGGCAGCCTCATCGGGCTGCCGCCCCAGCAGGTGCTGGACAATCACTACTGGTCGGCGGTGCACCGGGATGACAAGTTGCGGGTGCTGCGTCACTGGCGGCGGGCCATCCACCATGCGGTGCCGGCCCATCAGGATTTTCGCTTCGTCCAGCCCGATGGCCGGGTGCTGTGGGTCAGCGTGGCCACCGAGCCGGAGTTCGACGAACACCATCAGCTGCAGGGCTTTATCGGCACCCTGACCAACATCACCGCCCTGAAGGAGAACGAGCTGCGCCTGAGTCAGGCCAATGTGGTGTTCGACAACAGCCACGAGGGCATCATGATCACCGATGCCCAGGGCCGCATCCTGGCGGTCAACCCGGCCCTGATCGAACACCTGGGTTTCCCGGCCACCGAGCTGTTGGGCCGCACCCCCACCCTATTTGGCGTACAGGGCCAGGGACCCCAGTTCTTCGAGCTGGTGGATCAGGCCAGGGTCAACCAGAACCATTGGCGGGGCGAGGTGTGGAGCCGGCGCAAGGATGGCGAGCTCAGGCCCCAGCTGCTGAGCATCACTCTGATCCGGGATGAGCAGCAGCAGGTGATACAGAGCGTCTGCGTCTACACCGACATCTCCCAACTCAAGGCCTCCGAGGCCAAGCTGGAGTTCTTGGCGCACCACGATCCTCTCACGGGTCTGCCCAACCGCATCCTGATGCAGGATCGGCTGGAACTGGCCCTGCGGCGGGCCCGGCGGGAGCAGGAGCGCTTCGCCCTGCTGATGCTGGATCTGGATCGCTTCAAGAACGTCAACGACAGCTATGGCCACCCCATGGGGGATGCCCTGCTCAAGGAGATCGCCCAGCGGTTACGCGGTCGCCTGCGGCAAAGCGACGTCATCTCCCGCCAGGGGGGCGACGAATTCACCGTGCTGCTGGAGTCCAACCCTAGCCTCAATGAAGTCTCCCGCATCGCGGAGCAGCTGATCGAGCTGCTGCAGCAACCGGTGCGCCTGCCCAACGACCAGGAGGTGGTGGTGGGGGCCAGCATCGGCATCAGCCTGTTTCCTGAGTTCGGCCAGCATGCCGACGAGTTGCTGCGCCAGGCCGACAGCGCCCTGTATCGGGCCAAGGCCGAAGGCAAGGGCTGTTTCTGCTTCTTCTCCACCGAGCTGACCCAGGTGGCCCAGGAGCGGCTGGCCCTGGAGATGCGGCTGCGGCGCGCCATCGATCAGGAGGAGTTCTGCCTCTACTACCAACCCCAGCTGGAAATTTCCAGCCACCGGCTGGTGGGGGTCGAGGCCCTGATCCGCTGGCAGGATCCCCAGGGCGAGCTAATCTCCCCGGCCCAGTTCATCCCCCTGGCCGAGGAGACGGGCCTCATCAACCGCATCGGCGAATGGGTGCTGCGGGAAGCCTGCCGCCAGGGCCAACGCTGGCGCGAAGCCGGGCTGCCGCCCTTGACCCTGGCGGTCAACCTGTCGGCCCGCCAGCTGCGCCAACCCGGCCTGGGAGACAGCATTCGCCAGATCCTGGCCGAGACCGGCTTCCCGCCCCAGTTCCTGGAGCTGGAGCTGACCGAAAGCGCCCTGATCGAGCGGGAGAGCGAATGCATCCAGTTGCTGACCGAGCTGCAGGCCCTGGGCATCCAGCTGGCCATCGACGACTTCGGCACCGGCTACTCCTCCCTGGCCTACCTCAAACGCCTGCCCCTGAACATGCTCAAGATCGACAAGCAGTTCGTGGATGATTTGCCCCACCAGCGGGATGACACCGAGATCGCCAGCGCCATCGTCGCCATGGGCCATGCCCTGGGTCTGCGGGTGCTGGCCGAAGGGGTGGAAACCCCGGAGCAATTGGCCTTCCTGCGCCAGCTGGGCTGTGACCGACTGCAAGGTTATCTGCTCAGCCCACCGCTGCCGCCCTGCGCCTTCGAAGAAAAGATGCGAAGCTGGGTCCTGACTCCGGAGACGGAACTGCTATTGCGAGAGTGATGTCATGCGATCCCCTTCCCTGCTGGCCCTGGCGCTGATGAGCACCCTGGCCCAGGCCACCCCCGATATTCCCCATTGGCAGACCGCCTTCGGTCTCAGCGAGGCCCAGATCCGCCAGGGACACTGGGCTGACCAGGCCCAGCAGGCCTATGATGCCGCCCAGACCGCCAGTGGCACTGCCCGAGGCGCGCTGTTGCGGCAGGCCAGTGGCCTGAGCCTGCTGGCCGCCCACCCCAACCGCCGCACCCCGGCAGACAACCAGCTGTATGCCAATGCGGCCGCCTATTACCTGGCGGCCGCCAAGGCCCTGGGCTGGCGGACCAGCCTGTTGCCATTGATTGTGCAGGGCAAACGGGTGGAAGCCCTGCTGCATCTGCCGGCCAAACCGCCCACCGCCTGGCTGCTCCTGCTGGGCGATGTGGATCTGAGTGGTCTGGAGGCGGAGTCCTGGCGCCAGGCGGCACTGGAGGAAGGCTGGGGCCTGTTGAGCCTGGATCTACCGGGCAATGGCGCCGCCAAGGAGCTGGATCTGGACGGCCAGCCGGATCTGGTGCTGGCGGCCAGCCAGGCCCTGCGGCAGCAGGACGCCAGGCGGCCCCAGCTGCTGGTGGCCCGCGGCTGGAGCCAGCCCCTGGCCCTCAATGCCCTGCTGGCCCAGGATGAGGTTGCCGCCACCCTGCTGCTGTGCCCGGCCGACCTCCAGCAGCCAACCAAACTGCTGCGCCTGCGCATGGGGCCAAGCGCCGCCCAGGCCACTGCCATGGCACAACTGCAGCAGGCCATCAGCCTGGGAGAAGCCATCACCAGCCACCCTCTGCTGCTGGTGGCCGCCCCCAAGGATCCGGCCATTCATCGGCTGATGCCCTTGAGCGACGAGGCAGAATTTTTACCCCAGTCTCCCTGCCAGCGGGACGATCCGCAACACTGGCGCCATTGGTTGCGCCAGCAGCTGACCCGTTCCGATCGCCCATAAAAAAACCGCCGGCATGGCCGGCGGTTTGCGCTGCAACACGGGGTCGCTTATTCCGCTACCAGGCTGTAAACCTTGGTGCTGTCGTTGAAGGTCACCACATAGGTCCCCACCACATCCGTGGTGATGTCGGAACCCGTCAGGTCGGCCACGTAATCGGCGTTGTTGTCGCCGAAGTTGGTCGCCCAGTCACCGGCCACGTCAAACTTGAAGCGCTGGCTGCCACTGCTGTCACCGGTACCGTCGAAGGTGATGGTGGTCTGCCAGGTGTTATTCGCCACCAGGGTCATGGCGGTGGCTGCCCAGCTGTTGGGAGTGCCACGGAAGTACATGCTGTCATAGGTGCTGGTATAGACAGGCTCACCGACCAGCGTCAGGCTATACGCCTTGGTCTCATCGTTGAACTGCACCTTGTACTCGCCCACCACGCTGGTGTAAATGTCACTGCCGGTCTGCTCGGCCACACCATTAGCATCGGTATCACCGAAGTTGGTCACCCAGTCACCGGCCACGTCGAACTTGAAGCGCTGGTTGGTCTGACCGTCGAAGGTCACGGTGGCTTCCCACAGGTTGTCAGCCACCAGGCTCATCGCCTGGGTGCCCCAGCTGTTGGGGGTGCCGCGGAAGTACATGGTGTCGTAGTTGGAGTCGTAGACGACGCTGCCATCGGTAACGGTCACTGTGGCGGTGGCGGTGTCGGTCATGCCGTCGTCATCGGTCACTGTGACGGTGACCTCAAAGGTCCCCAGGGTATCGAAGGTCACTGTCTCGGTCGCCGCCGTGCCGCCGGTAGACCAGCTGTAGCTCACGATCTGGCCGTCGTCGGTGGAACCGGAGGCGTCAAACACCACGGGATCCCCCTGGGTAACCGTGATGGCTGCCGGCGTCACTGCGGCAACCGGCGCCTGCTGATCGTCCACCAGGGTCAGGCTGTAGGAGAGATCGCTCTCGTCCACAGAGACCTTGTAGGTGCCGACGCCCGTAAAGTAGATGTCCTGGGTGCTATTGAGATCCAGCACGCCATCGGCCTCGGTATCGCCGTAGTTCTGGCTCCAGTCACCCGTCACATCAAACTTGAAGCGCTGGGCACCATCGCTGTCACCGGCACCGTCGAAGGTAACCGTGGTGGACCAGATGCGAGTCTCAGCATCCACCGTCATGGGCGTGGCAACCCAGCTGTTGGACGTACCGCGGAAGTAGAGGCTGCTGAAGCGTTCTACCACACAGGCATCGCCGTCACAGGGGATGGCGCCCACATGGATCGCCGCGGCCTGCATGCCGCCCACGGTGAAGCTGGCGGTACCATCGCTGGCCACCACTATGTTGCTGCCGCTGCACAGGTCGTCACCGGCCAGAATGTTGCAGTAGGTGCCGGCCGGCAGGCCGGTCTGCAGGGTGGAGGTGAGGCTGTTGCTGGTGTTGTTGATCACCACAAAGCCCTTGCTGCCCCGACCGAAGGCGATCTGGTTGGTGCCGATATCCTGCCAGTTCTGCATGGCGGTACCTTCCACCACGTTATGGAAGGAGACCATGTTGGCGATGTTGCTCCAGCGGTGATCGCAGTTCCAGCTGCCGGTACAGACGGCGACACTGGGGGCGCCGGCATCGGTATCGCTACCGTAGTCGTAGCCGGACATCACCTGGGGATACTTGCCGTAGGGCCAGGCCAGCATGAAGACGTTGGCCAGGTTGTACTTGGAGCCGTCCTTGTAGGTCAGCATGCCGCCACCGCCGTGGCCGCGCTCCCGGTCATGGTTGACCACGAACACCTCGGCCTTGTCGGAGCTCAGCAGACCCCAGCTCTCGCCAAACGTCTTCAGGTTATTGATCTGACCATTGAATTGGGTAGCCAAGTTGGTGCCATACGCAAACTCGGTCACCGCCCCCAGCCCCAAGTATTCAGAAGGCTGAATAGGCTCGCCACTGGCACCAATCACCTCTGAATAAACAAACGGGTTGCCGGCCAGAGACAGGATACCGGACAGATCCGAGACGCTCATGTGTTTGGCCGCATCGATCCGGAAACCGGCCACGCCCCATGACTGCAGGGTATTGAGGTAGGTAGCCAGCTCGGATTGAACATAGCTAGAACCGGTATTGAGATCCGGCAGACCGAGCAGGGCACCATTTTGCACATTGTCCCGATTGGTGTAATCGGTGATGGAACCGGCATGGTGGAAGTCGTTGTAACCGAAGTAGGGATAGCTGAAGGAGCTGCTGTCGAAACTGCTGCCCCCGGTGCCCGTACTGGAACCACTGGCCAACTGGTTGAACACCGCATCGGCATAGACCTTGACGCCAGCGGCGTTACAACGGGTGATCATGCTTCTGAGTTCCGTTTCGTTACCGCCCTTGGCGGTAAAGTTACGGTAGTTGATGGGCTGGTAGACGGTCCACCAGCTGCTGCCTTGCAGGTGTTCTGCCGGCGGGTTGATCTGCACGGCGGCATACCCTTTGGGGCCGAGTACGGTTTCGCACTCGTTGGCTACGTCGTTGTAATTCCATTGGAACAGGTGGACGATGACGCCGGCGTGGGCCGGTACCAGGCCGCCACCCAGGGCGATGGCGACCGCAGTCGCCAGCCCCAGCTTGCTGGACTTGCTGAACATATCTGGTTCCTTATCGTTGCTTCACTATTGCTGTATCGATTTATGTTCACGCTTCCATATGGATCTAAACGATCCACCCGCCGCCAAGGCGACTGGGTGATGCCGGAGCGTGTCGGCATGCATTAAATCGGGACCACGCGATGCGCGGCGAGCAACAGGAAGGGATAAGAATGAAGAGAAAAGTCAGCGCAGCCTGCCATGGCATTCGAACGACATCGCAACGGTTAATCCAGCGAAGGCGTCCCACTCCTGTCCTTGTTGGCCAACATTGTCAGCCTCCGTGGCGACAGAACAATCAATGAGGTTAATTTTTGTGAGCAGACTGCAGAATTTAATAAGGTAAATGCGCACTAGCGCAAATGAAAACGCTTGCAAGCGGGCATTTTGTAAGCAAAGTTTAATCTTGCGTCGGTGGTGGGGCTGAAAAACGAAAACCCCTGCCGCAAGGCAGGGGTTTGAGATGTGGTCGGTGATAGAGGATTCGAACCTCTGACCCTCTGGTCCCAAACCAGATGCGCTACCGGACTGCGCTAATCACCGAGGGTTTGAGAAAGAGAGTGGTGCGAGAGGAGGGACTTGAACCCTCACGTCCGTGGGACACTAACACCTGAAGCTAGCGCGTCTACCAATTCCGCCACCCTCGCACGGGTGATATCTCTTGTGACCTTGGCCAGGACGGCCGCCGTCGAAATTTGGGGTGGCTGATGGGGTTCGAACCCACGACAACAGGAATCACAATCCTGGACTCTACCAACTGAGCTACAGCCACCATTGCTGTCTTAGTGCCCGAAACACTTCGCCATAAAATGGCGCGCCCGACAGGATTCGAACCTGTGGCCTCTGCCTCCGGAGGGCAGCGCTCTATCCAGCTGAGCTACGGGCGCTCGTCGTCGGACGGGGGCAGATACTAAGGGCCGACCTCTACCTTGTCTAGTCTTTTTAGCAAAAAAGCCACCGACTGGACAAAATTGTCACAGATGGCTGGCAAACTGGTCGTTGGCGGGTTAATTGGGTAACGTTCGAGGCCTTGCCGCACTTGGAACCAGACTCCGTACTGACTAGAATTGCAGCACAGCGTAAGGCCAGGTAAAGCCAAATTCTAACGCATGATTAGGATTCGGTTAGGCTGGCACAGCCTATGATGCAGCGGGGGCGGTGGAAATCCTCCGCAAGGCCCTGAGCCAGAAGACAATTCTTGCGACCAATAGGCCGCCCAGGGCACCGCTGGGATCAGCGTGTCACACCGGCTGCAGGTCTATCGGGATGGATGCGGCCTCAATGCCCTCGACCCCGTCCGGTCTCGGGGCAAGAACCGGCCAAGGCCATCGCCACCCCAGGACCTTGAGAATAATCGCCGTTAAGCGGCGAATTGACATGAAAATCGGTGCTTTGCCAGGCACTGCCACGAAAACCCAGATAGAAAGCCATGAAGCACTCAGCCTACCAGGGCGTTTCGTTGGCCAAAAACACGCTTAAATCGGGAGACAACAATGAAAAAATGGATGGCCATCATGCTGGTGATTGCCCTGCTGATATTTGGCAGCGTCATCGGCTACAACATCATCACGATCAAGGGAAAGATGGACGAGATGGCCAGCCGCCCGGCCCCCACCTTCCCGGTCACGGCCCTGCAGGTCAAAGGCACCGACTGGCGGCCCCTCATCGATGCCATCGGCTTTATCGAGCCGAATCAGGGGGTCACCCTGAGCAACCAGTCCGACGGTAAGGTGGTGGGCATCCGCTTCGAGTCCGGTCAACAGGTCAAGGCCGGCCAAAAGTTGATCGAGCTGGATACGGCAGTGGAGAGGGCCAACCTCAAGGCCGCCCAGGGCCGCATGCCCGCCACCAAGGCCAACCTGGAACGGATGCGCAGCCTCTATAGCAAGGGCTCCGTGGCCAAGGGCAACCTAGATGACGCAGAAGCCGAATTCCTGGCCCTCTCCGGCCAGATCGAGGCGTTGCAGGCCACCATAGACCGGCTGACCATAGCCGCGCCCTTCGCCGGCCAGGTGGGGATCCGCAACGTCTACCTGGGGGAATATCTCAAGTCCGGCACCGATATCGTCCGGCTGGAAGACACCAGCCTGATGAAGATCCGCTTCACCATTCCCCAGACCGATATTTCCAAGGTGAACGTGGGCCAGTCCCTCAACATCTTCGTGGACGCCTATCCCAACCAGCCGTTCGAAGGCCAGATCAGCGCCATTGAGCCGGCGGTCAACGCTCAGTCCGGCGTGGTGGAGGTGCAGGCCGCCATCCCCAATACCCATAACCTGCTGCGCTCTGGCATGTTTGCCAAGGTGCAGGTGCTGCTGCCGGTGCTGACGGAGCAGGTGGTGCTGCCGCAAAACGCCATCAACTTCACCCTGTACGGTGAAACCGTGTTTGTGCTGGAAGACGGCAAGACCGCCCAGGGCGAACCGGTGAAGATCGCCAAGCAGGTGGTGGTCAAGGTGGGCGAACGGGCCGGCAACGATGCCCATGTCATCAGCGGCCTCAAACCCGGCGATCTGGTGGTCACCAGCGGCCAGATCCGGCTGTCCAACGGCAGTCAGGCCAAGCTGGTCGAGGACAAGACCCTGGACGTCCCCGCCACCACCCCCATGCTGTAAGCGGAGCCGGCCATGAAATTTACCGATACCTTCATACGCCGCCCCATCCTGGCCATCTCCATCAGCCTGCTGATCGTGCTGCTCGGTCTGCAGGCGTTGAAAGGGATGCAGGTGCGGGAATACCCCAAGGTCACCAACACGGTGATCACGGTGACCACCAGCTACTATGGCGCCAGCGCCAACCTGATCCAGGGCTTCATCACCCAACCCCTGGAGCAGGCCATCGCCCAGGCTGACAACATCGACTACATGACCTCCCGCAGTCAGTTGGGTCGCTCCACCATCACGGTGAACATGAAGCTCAACACCGATCCGAATGGTGCCTTATCCGATATTCTGGCCAAGGTGAACTCGGTACGTTCCCAACTGCCCCAGGAGGCGGAAGACCCGAGCCTGGACATGTCCACCGGCTCCAGCACCTCCATCATGTACATCTCCTTCTCCAGTGACGAACTGAACGGTTCCCAGATCACCGACTACCTGGAGCGGGTGGTGAAACCCCAGCTGTTCACCGTGCCCGGGGTGGCCAAGGTCAACCTGTACGGCGGCACCGAGTTCGCCCTGCGCATCTGGCTGGATCCGGATCGCATGGCCGCCTACAACCTGACCGCCACCGAGGTCACCTCGGTGCTCAAGGCCAACAACTTTCAATCCGCCCCCGGTCAGGCCACCGGCTACTTCATGCTGTACAACGCCGATGCCAAGACCCAGGTGGATAATGTGGCGGATCTGGAAAGCCTGGTGGTGGCCAGCCGTGACGGCGCCGTGATCCGCCTGCGGGACATCGCCAAGGTCAGCCTGGAGAAGAACCACGACACCTATCGCGCCATGGCCGACGGCAAGGATGCGGTGGTGGTGGCACTGGATCCCTCCCCCTCCGCCAACCCGCTGGACATCGCCGCCGTGGTGCGGGACATGATGCCGGAGCTGCAGCGCAACCTGCCCTCCACCATCAAGATGGAGCTGCTGTATGACTCCACCGACGCCATTAACGAGTCCATCGATGAGGTGGTGAAGACCATCATCGAAGCAGGCCTCATAGTGCTGGTGGTGATCACCCTGTTCCTCGGCTCCCTGCGGGCTGTGGTGATCCCCGTCATCACCATCCCTTTGTCCCTCATCGGCGTGGTGATGCTGATGCAGCTATTCGGTTTCACCATCAACCTGATGACCCTGCTGGCCATGGTGTTGGCCATCGGCCTGGTGGTGGATGACGCCATCGTGGTGGTGGAGAACGTGGACCGACACATCAAGGCCGGGGAGGATCCCTTCCGGGCCGCCATCATAGGCACCCGGGAGATCGCTGTGCCCGTCATCTCCATGACCATCACATTGGCGGCGGTCTACGCCCCCATCGCCCTGATGGGCGGGGTGACCGGCTCCCTGTTCAAGGAGTTTGCCCTGACCCTGGCCGGCGCCGTGTTTGTCTCCGGGGTGGTGGCCCTGACCCTGTCCCCCATGATGTGCTCCAAGATGCTCAAGGCCCACAGCAACCCCAACGCCTTCGAGCGCGGGGTAGAGAATACCCTGGGCCGGCTGACCGAGGCCTACCGCAACGCCCTGGACAAGGTGATGACCCGCCGCCCGGTGTTCATCGTGTTCGGGATCATCGTCTTCCTGTCCCTGCCGGTGCTGTTCAAGCTGATCCCCGCCGAGCTGGCACCATCCGAGGACAAGGGTGCCTACCTGATGATGACCCGGGCCCCTAACACCGCCAACCTGGACTACATCCAGAACAACATGCGCGAGATTGGGGATAGGCTGAAACAGGATCCCGCCATGGCCACCAGCCTGTCGTTTGCCGGTATCCCGAACGCCAACCAGGGCATGGGCATCGCCGTGCTCAAGCCCTGGAGCGAACGGGAGGACATCAAGACGGTGCTCACCCGCACCAATGCCAGCATGCAGGATTTGCCGGCGATGACCGTCAGCACCTTCCAGTTCCCCGAGCTGCCCGGCGCCGGTGGCGGCCTGCCGCTGCAGTTTGTCATCACCACCCCCAACAACTTCGCGAGCCTGTTCCAGGTGGCCACGGACGTGATGGAGAAGGTGAAGGCCCACAAGGCGTTCGTCTATTCGGAGCTGGATCTGACCTTCGACTCCGCCACCATGCGCATCCGGATCAACCGGGACAAGGCCGGCGCCTACGGCATCACCATGCAGGACATCGGCGTGGCCATGGGCACCATGATGAGCGACGGCTACGTCAATCGGGTAGATCTGGATGGCCGCAGCTACGAGGTGATCCCCCAGGTGGAGCGCAAGTACCGCCTGAACCCGGAATCCATCAAGCGCTACTATGTGCGGGCCGCCGATGGCCGCAGCGTGCCCCTGGCCAACCTGGTGGACATCGATCTGGTGACCGAGCTGCGGGCCCTGCCCAAGCTCAACCAACAGAACGCCGCCACCATCTCCATCATGACCATAGAACCCATGGGCTCGGCAGTGGCCTTCTTCGAGAACGAGGTGGTGCCCAGCCTGCCGGCAGGCTATCAGCATGACTACCTGGGGGAATCGCGCCAGTTCGTCACCGAAGGCAACGCCCTGTTCGCCACCTTCGCCCTGGCGCTGTTCGTCATCTTCTTGGTGCTGGCCTCGCAATTCGAGAGCGTGCGGGATCCCCTGGTGATCCTGGTGTCCGTGCCCCTGGCGGTGTGTGGCGCCCTGATCGCCATGGCCTGGGGCCTGGCCACCATGAACATCTACACCCAGGTGGGCCTGATCACCCTCGTCGGTCTGATTACCAAGCACGGCATCCTGATCTGTGAGGTGGCCAAGGAGGAACAGCTCAAGCGCGGCCTGGACCGCATGGCGGCGGTGAAGCTGGCGGCCACCGTCCGCTTGCGCCCCATCCTGATGACCACGGCCGCCATGGTGGCGGGTCTGATCCCCCTGATGGGCGCCCAGGGCGCCGGGGCCATCAGCCGTTTCGGCATAGGTCTGGTGATCGTCGCTGGGCTGTCCATCGGCACCCTGTTCACCCTGTTCGTCCTGCCGGTGATCTACACCTACCTGGCGGAGCGCCACCAGCCCCTGGAGGTGTTCGACGAAACCATACCGCCCAAGGCCGGCGGCCACCATTGATGACACACCGGCCAGCTCGTCTGGCCGGTTTTTTTTCTGTCATCATGCAACACTCGCTATGTGACCCCCGTCTCATGCATAATTCGGCTGGCAAACCACCTTGTTACCCAACTGGAACCATCCATGTCCGACATCCTCAACAGCGTCATCCTCGGCATCGTCGAGGGCATCACTGAATTCCTGCCCGTCTCCAGTACGGGGCACCTGATCGTCACCCAGGAGCTGCTGCAGTTTAAGGGTAGCGACACCTTCGAGATCGTCATCCAGCTGGGTGGTGTGCTAGCGGTGCTCTGGTTCTACTTCCAGACCCTGTGGCAACAGGCCAGGCAGGTCACCAGCGATCATGAAGTGCGCCGCTTCTGGATGGGGGTGATCCTGGCCTTCCTGCCCGCAGCCTTCGTCGGCCTGGCGCTGCACAGCTACATCACCCACTACCTGTTCAATGCCGTGACGGTGGCGGTCAGTCTGATCGTCGGCGGCATGGTGATGTGGTGGATCGAGGGCCGCCCCCAGCCGGCGGTGGCCACCACCAAGCTGGAGCACGTGACCCCCAAGCAGGCGCTGACCATAGGCCTGGCCCAGCTGTTTGCCCTGATCCCCGGCGTCAGCCGCAGCGCCTCCACCATCATGGGCGGCATGCTCACCGGCCTCGACAGACCCACCGCCACCGGCTTCAGCTTCTTCCTCTCCATCCCCACCCTGGGGGCGGCCAGCCTCTACTCCCTGCTGAAGGATCTGGATGGCGTCAGTCAAAGTGGCCTCATCGACATCAGCATCGGTCTGATCACCTCCTTCGTCGTCAGCCTGCTGGCCATCGGCTGGCTGCTGCGCTACGTCAGCAAGCACAGCTTCCGCGGCTTTGCCGTCTACCGCATCCTGGTGGGCATCGGCATCCTGGCGTTGAGCACCACCGGCATGCTGCAACTGGGCGCCGCCTAAGCGCCTGCGGCCCGGCCACGCCGGGCCCGCCTTCCTGACGAGAGTCCCCCCGTGTCTCCGACCCTAGGTCGGCCTCCCGTGCAGCCGCTGTGCCATGGCATAAGCGGCTACACTAGAGGCAAGACACACCAAGGAAGGTCCCATGGTTGCCACGTCCTGGCTGTCCCCCGCCAACCAACACGCCTTCGGGCAGCTGATCCGCCAACTGCAACAGGCGCCCCTGCCTGACCTGGCCCATCCCGACCGGCTGGATGAGCTGCGCCATGCCATGGCCCAGCTGTGTGACCTGCAACGCTTCGGCATCCTCTACGGCGATGGCAGCCAGATCCGCCTGTTTTCCCCCCTGGGCTGGCCGGCCCCCTGGCAGGACGGCGAGGTGGCCGATGAGCTGGCGCTCACCACGCAGCTGGCACAGATGGGCCTGGAGGCCGGCTGGTGCCAGGCGGAGGTGGGCCAGGGCGAGATCCGCAGCATACTGGCCCTGACCCAACCCCAGCAGCAGCCCCTGCTGCAGCTGCTGCTGGAGAGCCTGGCCCTCAACCTCTCCCACCAGCAGGCCAACCGCCGACTGGCGCTGTGCCGCTCCCCCCTGCTGCACCGCATTCCCCAGTGGCAGGAGAAGATGGAGAGCTTCATCCGTCTGCTGCGCCTGGCCCAGAGCCTGCCGCCGGCGCAGCTGTGCGCCCAGCTGGAGTCCAGCCTGCGTTACTGGATGGGCACCCAGAGCCTGCAGGTGCTGCAGCGGGATCGCCACCAGTTCCAGCTACTCTATCCCAGCCAGCCGGCGTTGCCACTGGCGCAGCTGCAAGCCTGGGCGACCAAGTCCGGCTTCGCCGAATACGAGCTGGGACTGCACCATTGGTACGGCCTGCCGCTGTTCGTCCACCGCAACCACGCCGCCACCCTGTTGCTGTGCAACCTGCTCCCCCTGTCCGACGAGGACAAGCTGCTGCTCAGCCTGGTGACCGAACAGCTGGGCGGTCTGCTGGAGCTGATGCAGCTGCGCCAGCGGCTGGATCGGAGCCGCCGCCTGATGGCGGGCCAGGATCCCCAGCAGCAGCTGCGCCGCCACAACCTCCTGCTGCTTAAACAATTGCGCCAGCGTGACGAGCTGGAGCGCCAGCTGCTGGAGGATGCCCAGCGGGACAGCCTCACCGGCCTGTGCAACCGCAGCCTGTTTCTGCATCATCTGCAGCAGGCCTTGCACCACTACCACCGCTACCCGGACGATGGCTTCGCCGTGTTGCTGCTGGATCTGGTCTCCTTGCGCCAGGTGAACCAGGAGTACGGCGAGGGGATGGGGGATCTGCTGCTCAAGACCCTGGCCCGGCTGCTGCAAGAGTCGGTGCGGCAAAACGATCTGTTGGCGCGGCTGAGCGGCGACGAGTTCGTGCTGCTGCTGGACTACGCCTTTCACACCGAGACCATCACCCCGGTGATCAGCCGCATCCTCGACCGCCTGCAGTCGCCCCTGCTGCTGGATGACACCCCGCTGCAGATCCGCGCCAACATGGGGGTGGCCACCGTCTCCCCCGAGATGCGCGATGCCGGCCAGATGCTGCACCAGGCGGACATGGCGCTGTTTCAGGCCAAGCGCAGCAACCAGGGCCATGCGGTCTTCTACTCTGAGCTGTGCGACATCACGGAGCGCCCCTCGCCGGAGCAGGCCCTGGTCCAGGCGCTGCAGAGCCAGCGCATCTTGCCCTACTTCCAGCCCATCCATTATCTGGCGGACGGCGAGGTGCACAGCGTGGAGGTGCTGGCCCGCTGGTTGACCCAGGAGGGCGAGCTGAAGGATGCGGTGGAGTTCATCCCCCTGGCGGAACAGAGCGGCCTGATCCTGGAGATCGACAAATTGATACTGCGCCATGTCTGCGGCCAGCTGCACGGCTGGCTGGCCCGCCTGCCGGAGCACCACGGCCTGCGGCTGGCGGTAAACCTGTCGGGCAAGCACCTGCTGGAGCGGGAACGCATCGATGCCCTGCTGGCCATCATCAGCGAGCAGCAGGTGTCACCACGCCGGTTGATCTTCGAATTTCGCGAACGGGATCTGGTGCGGCTGGACAGCCGCACCCAGGGGCTGTTGCACGAGTTGCGGGCCAAGGGCATCGAGATCGCGGTGGACGATTTCGGCACCGGCTACAGCTCGCTGAACGCCCTGTTTCATTATCCGGTGGACTACATCAAGGTGGACGACAGCTTCACCCACCGGCTCGACAAGTCGCCGCGGGATCGCACCCTGATCCGCACCATACGGGATCTGGGCCGCGATCTGGGCATGGGGGTGATCATCGAAGGGGTGGAGACCCCCCAGCAGCAGGCGATGCTGCTGGAGCTGGGCTGCGAGCTGGGTCAGGGCTACAAGCTCTCCCTGCCCATGTCCGCCGATGCCGTGCTGGCCCTGCTGATGCCGGGCCCCCGCGGCCTCTAGTTACTTGTCCTTGTTGAACATGGCCCGCAGGTTGGCGATGCCCTGCTGACCCTTGTGCTGACGCTCCTCGGCGGTCACCTTGCGCTCCGTGCCCTCCCAGTGCAGATCATGCTGCGGCAACTCCAGCAGGAAGCGGCTGGGCTCGGGCCGCACCGACTCGCCGAACTGACGGCGCTCCTTGCACAGGATGAAGGTCAGCTCGGTCTGGGCCCGGGTGATGCCCACATAGGCCAGCCGCCGCTCCTCGTCCACGTTGTCCTCGTCGATGCTGCTCTGGTGGGGCAGCAGCCCCTCCTCCATGCCAATGAGAAACACATAGGGAAACTCCAGCCCCTTGGAGGCGTGCAGCGTCATCAGTTGCACCTGATCCAGCTCGCCCGCCTCCTCGTTGCGCTCCAGCATGTCCCGCAGGGTCAGGCGACCCACCACCTCCGGCAGCGTCATGGGGGGCTCGTCGGCCTTGGCGTCCCCCTCCAGCATGTCGCCGATCCAGCGGTACAGGGTAGAGACGTTCTGCATGCGCATCTCCGCCGCCCGCGGGCTGGGCGAGCTCTCGTACAGCCACTCCTCGTAGTGGATGTCACGGATGAGATCCCGCACCGCCTCCAGGGCGTTGCCCCGGCTGGCGTTGTCCCCCAGCCGCACCAGCCAGTCACAGAAGTGGCGCAGCGCCGTCAGGCCGCGGCCGGCCAGGTGCTGCTCCAGCCCCAGCTCGAAGCTGGCAGCAAACAGGCTCTTGGCCCGCTCGTTGGCGTAGTGGCCCAGCTTCTCCAGGGTGGCCGGGCCTATCTCCCGCTTGGGCAGGTTCACCACCCGCAGGAAGGCGTTGTCGTCGTCCGGATTCACCAAGAGCCGCAGGTAGGCCATGATGTCCTTGATCTCGCTGCGGGCGAAGAAGGAGGTGCCGCCGCTGATGCGGTAGGGGATGCGGTTTTGCATCAGCACCTTCTCCAGCAGGCGCGACTGGTGGTTGCCGCGATAGAGGATGGCGTAATCCCCCCAGCGGGTACGGTTCATGAAGCGGTGGCCCATGATCTCCGCCGCCACCCGCTCCGCCTCGTGCTCCTCGTTCTTGGCATACAGCACCCGCACCGGCTCGCCGTAGTCCAGCTCGGAGAACAGCTGCTTGTCGAACACATGGGGGTTGTTGGCGATGAGGATGTTGGCGCACTTCAGGATGCGTCCCTTGGAGCGGTAGTTCTGCTCCAGCTTGATCACCCGCAGGCTGGGGAAGTCCTGCTGCAACAGCACCAGGTTCTGCGGCCGGGCGCCGCGCCAGGAGTAGATGGACTGATCGTCATCCCCCACCACGGTGAAGCGCGCCCGCTCCCCCACCAGCTGTTTCACCAGCTCGTACTGGCTGGTGTTGGTGTCCTGATACTCGTCCACCAGCAGGTAGCGGATCTTGCTCTGCCAGCGCAGCCGCACCGTCTCGTTGGTCTTGAGCAGCAAGGTGGGCATCAGGATGAGGTCATCAAAGTCCAGGGCGTTGTAGGCGGTCATCTGCCGGTGATAGCGCTCGTAGAGCAGCGCCAACTTCTGTTCCTCGGCATCCTGGGCACGTCTGAGCGCCGCCCCCGGCAGCACCAGATCATTCTTCCAGTTGGAGATGGCGCCGAGCAGCTGGCTCAGCTGCTCCTTGTCCCCCTGCAGCTCCGTCTCGGTCAACTCCTTGAGCAGGGCCATCTGATCCTGATCGTCGAACAGGGTGAAGTTGGCCTTGAGCTTGAGGGTCTGATGCTCCTTGCGGATGATGTCCAGCCCCAGGGAGTGGAAGGTGGAGACCATGAGGCCGCGCAGCAGCTTGCGCTCCAGGGTCTGGCCCACCCGCTCCTTCATCTCCTTGGCCGCCTTGTTGGTGAAGGTCACGGCACAGATGTGGCGGGCCTGGTAGCCACAGCGTTGGATCAGATGAGCGATCTTGGTGGTGATGACCCGGGTCTTGCCCGAGCCGGCCCCCGCCAGCACCAGGCAGGGCCCGGAGACATACTCCACCGCCTCCATCTGCCGAGGATTCAATTTCATCCGCCATCACTCCACACCAAAGATACAGGCGGGGGATTGTAGCAAAAAACCCGCGCCGCACCGTCGCGTTAGCCAGCGTAAAGCCGGGAAAAGCTGGGTAAAACGACTCCGTCCTGGCCAAAAATTCACCCATGATGGAGACCTGCCAAACCCAGGAGTCAGCCCATGTTGCGCCTCGACACCGCCAGTCTCTATGCCAGTAGTACCGCCGCCAGCACCACTGCCAGCGTGCCGGCGCCGGCCAGCGACAGTCTCCAGGATGTGCCGGCCGCCAACGACAGCCTGCCACCCCCATCCCCCGGTGCCGATACCGTCACCCTCTCCGACGAGGGACTGGCCCGGCTGCGCGATGACCCGCCGCCGCCACCGCCCCCGCGCCACGACAAGGAGGAGCTGGAGCAGACCGTTTCCTCCCTGGAGGCGGATATGGACGAGCTGCAACAACAACTCAGCGCCCTGGAGCAGGATGATGACCCGCGAGCCCAGCAGAAACAGGCCAGCCTGAAACAGAAGCTCGGTGAGCTGAGCAGTGCCCTGGACGATGCCCAGCAGAAGCTGGATCTGCCGCCGGAGGAGCCGCCTGGTCCCAAGCCGGTCCACGGTCCCATCGCCGCCTACCTGGCCCACAAGCCTCAGCCCAACGCCTTCCAGGCCGTTCCCGCCTGACGCAACGGCCGGCCAGCGCCGGCCGAAATTTGCCTTCCTGTGTCCTTTTGCCGATCATAACGGCCTGCACAGGAGAGACCCATGTCCGCCCATTTCGACGTATCGGCCCTACGGGCGCAGTTCCCCGCCCTGCACCAGACCATCAATGGCCGCCCCCTGATCTACCTGGACAATGCCGCCACCAGCCATAAGCCACTGGCGGTGCTGACGGCCATGGACGCCTTCTACCGCCGAGACAACGCCAACGTCCACCGCGCGGCCCACACCCTGAGCGCCCGGGCCACCGAGGCCTTCGAAGCGGCCCGCGGCACGGTGGCGCGCTTTGTGAATGCCGCCCGGCCCGAGGAGATCGTCTGGACCCGGGGCACCACTGAGGCCATCAACCTGGTGGCCAACAGCTGGGGCGCCGCGCTGCAGCCCGGCGATGAAATCCTGCTCTCCACCCTGGAGCACCACGCCAACATAGTGCCCTGGCAGCTGCTGGCCCAGCGTCAGGGGGTACAGATCAAGGTCATCCCCCTCACCGCAAACGGCGAGCTGGACCTGACTGCCGCCCTGCCCCTGCTGACCCCCCGCACCCGGTTGCTGGCCATCAGCCAGGTCTCCAACGTGCTGGGCACGGTCACCCCCCTGGCCCAGCTGATCGCCGCCGCCAAATCGATGGGCGCTATCACCCTGGTGGACGGCGCCCAGGCGGCGGGCCACATGCCGGTGGATGTGCAGGCCCTGGGCTGCGACTTCTATGCTTTTTCGGGCCACAAGCTCTACGGCCCCACCGGCATCGGCGTGCTCTATGGCCGTTATGAGCTACTGGAGCAGATGCCCCCCTGGCAGGGCGGCGGCGAGATGATCCGCAAGGTGAGCTTTGCCGGCACCCGCTTCAACGCGCCGCCGTTTCGCTTCGAGGCCGGCACCCCCCCCATCGCCGAGGCCATCGGCCTGGCGGCGGCGCTGGACTTTCTGACCACGCTGCCCGAGGGCTGGCGCCAACAGGAGGCAGATCTGCTCGCCCAGCTGTGTGACGGCCTGGATGCCCTGCCCTTCGTGCGCCGGATTGGCCGCCCAAGTGAGCAGGTGGGGGTGGTGTCGGTCACCTTCGCCGACTGGCATCCCCAGGATGCCGGCGAGCTGCTGGATCAGATGGGCATCGCCTGCCGGGTGGGGCACCACTGTGCCATGCCCCTGATGGAGGCCCTGGGGCTGGACGGCACCCTGCGCTTCGCCCCCGCCCTGTACAACACCCGCGAGGAGATCGCCGCCACCCTGGCGGCCCTGGCCCGCTTACCGGAGTTCTTCTGATGGATGCAGCGCAGATTAGCTTTCTCACCCGGCATCCCCTGGGGGCCGGCGGCCTGGACGCGGCGGCGGTGACCGCTGCCCTGGGCCAGGGGGCCTGGGAGGAGCGCTACCGCGCCCTGATCCAGCTGGGCAAACAGCTGCCCGAGTTGCCCCAGGAATGGCGCGGCGAGGAGCAGGAGCTGCCCGGCTGCGAGAGCCAGGTCTGGCTGCTGAGTCATCAGGATGAGGCGGGGGTCTGGCACTTTGCCGCCGACAGCCAGGCCCGCATCGTGCGCGGCCTGCTGGCGGTGGTGCTGGCGGCCCTCAATCACCGGAGCGCCGAGACGATACGGACCACCGACATGGCCGGCTATTTCGAGACGCTGCAGCTGGCCAAGCACCTGAGCCCCTCCCGGGGCAATGGCCTACGTGCCATGGTGGAGGCCATCCGCCAGCGGGTGAGCTAAGTCAGCCGGCTGAGGAAACCGCCTAGGCGGGCTGCCGCAAGGCGCGGGCGCCCCGCTCGGCGATCTTGAGGAGCACCCGGGAGGCGGCCACCAGGCCGAAGGTGCCGGTGACCACGGAGACGGCGCCAAAGCCCGAGGCACAATCCATCTTGAGGTTGCCGTCGCTGGCGGCCTTGGCATGGCAGACGCCGCCGGCGCCGTCGGGGTAGCGCAGCTGCTCGGTGGAGTAGACGCACTCCACGCCGAACTTGCGGTTGGGCTCCCGGGTGAAGCCGTGCAGTCGCCGCAGATCCGCCCGCACCTTGGATGCCAGGGGATCCATGGTGGTACGGGCCAGATCCGCCACCTGCACCAGGGTGGGGTCCAGCTGACCACCGGCACCGCCGGCCACTATGATGGGCAGCTTGCGCCGCCGACAATAGGCGATGAGCGCCACCTTGGCCTTGAGGCTGTCGATGGCGTCCACCACATAGTCAAAGCCATCATGAATGTGTTCCGCCAGGTTATCGGCGGTGACGAAGTCATCCACCGTCGTCACCCGGCAGTCGGGATTGATCTGCCGCACCCGTTCCGCCATCACCTCCACCTTCAGCTCACCCACCGAGGACTGCAGGGCATGCAGCTGACGGTTGCTGTTGGTGATGCAGACATCATCCAGATCGATGAGGGTGAGGGCGCCGATGCCGGAGCGGGCCAGGGCCTCCACCGCCCAGGAGCCCACGCCACCGATCCCCACCACACAGACATGGGCGGCGGCGAACTGGGTCAGGGCCGGCTGGCCATAGAGGCGGGCGATGCCGCCGAAGCGTTGCAGGTAGTCGGGGGTCATGATGGTTTGGTGAGAACGCAAAAGGGGTCACATTATAGCAGCGGGTGGCGGCCCGCCAAGCCGATCCCGGTCCCGGTCATTTTTGCCTTGGTGCATTACACTCAACTCAGATAGATGAGAAGGAACCATCTGGTAACCATGATGCATCTCGGGCTACCCGCCATCCTGAATAAAACGGAGCTGCGCTTCATCGCCCAGCCCATCCTCGACCAACAGGGGGGCCTGTTCGGTCACGAAATACTGCTGCGCTTCAAACATTTCGAGTCCCCCGCCGCCCTGCTGAAAATCGTCCGCCACCTGGATCTGCGGCCCGATCTGGATCTGGATGTCTGCCTGCAGGCCGCCGAGCTGATCCCCTTCCACAACTTGGAGGGCTGCTGGAACCTCAACCTGTTCGCCAACTCCCTGCTGCTGGACGAGGTGCGCCACCAGCTGGTGGCGATGGTGGATCAGCTGGGCCCCCACCAGTTGCTGCTGGATCTGCTGGAGCTGGAGCAGACCACCGACATGCCCCACCTGCGCAAGGCCATGGCCCTGCTGCACGATGCCGGCATCCAGTTTGCCCTGGATGTGGGGGACATGGAGAATCCCTGCAGCCAGCTGCTGCCCTTCCAGCTGCTGCGCATGGATGTGCGGCGCACCCCGCAACCCCTGTGGGAGCGCTGGCTGGAGGAGGCCCACCTCCGGGATCTGCCCCTGCTGGCCTACCGGGTGGAGAACGAGCAGCAGCTGCTGGCCCTCAGCGAACTGGGGGCCGATTATCTGCAGGGCTTCGCGGTGCGCGAATCAGTGCCACTTGAGACCGAGCTACCGCGTTTTTAGGCCGGAGGATCCCATCGCAAGGTCACAGGGCGGTGCAGAATTTACACCTGCCGCCATCATCAGGCACAATAACCCCTGTTTGCCTCAGGCACCTCAAGGAATACCCTAATGCACCCTACGGCCCAGGCCTCCGCCCCCACCGTTTCCATCGTCATCCCCGCCAAGAACGAAGTCGATAACCTCAGACCCCTGATCGAGGAGATCCAGGCCGCCATGACGGAGCGTTACGACTACGAACTCATCTACGTGGACGATGGCAGCACGGATGACACCTTCGCCACCCTGCAGGCCATTCATGCCGAAGGGCAGGTGCCCCTCAAGGTGATCCGCCACGCCCAGAGCGTGGGTCAGAGCCTGGCCATCCTGAGCGGTGCCTGGCAGGCCAACGGCCAATGGCTGGTGGTGCTGGATGCCGACGGCCAGAACGATCCCGCCGACATCCCCGGCATGCTGGCGGCGGTGCTGCAGGCCCATGACCAGGATGCCAAGGTGTGGGGGGTCATAGGCCATCGGGTCAACCGGCGCGACGACTGGATCAAACGCCTCTCCTCCAAGCTGGCCAACGGCTTTCGTGACTGCATGCTGCGCGACGGCATCCCGGATACCGGCTGCGGCCTGAAGGCGGTGTTGCTGGCTCGCTACCTGCGCCTGCCGGCCTTCAACCACATGCACAGATACATCCCCACCCTGCTGCAATCCCAGGGCGGCATCATGCTGGTGCACCCGGTGAATCACAGACCGCGGCTGGCAGGCAAGTCCAACTACGGCGTGTGGAACCGATTGTGGGTGGGCCTGGTGGACGTGCTGGGGGTCTGGTGGCTCAAGCGCCGGGCCAAGGTGATCCAGGTACGGGAGCAGCTGTAAATGGAGTGGCTCAACGCCTCGATCACGGCGCTGGACTGGACCGGCATCCACATCACCGGCTGGAAGCTCATCGGCTATACCGGTGCCATCATGTTCGGCGGCCGCTGGCTGGTGCAGTTCGTCGCCGCCAAGCGCGCCGGCAAGCCGGTGATCCCGCGGGTGTTCTGGTACATGAGCGTCTGCGGCAGCCTGATGACCCTGAGTTACTTCGTCTTCTCCCCCAAGCAGGACTCGGTGGGGGTGCTGCAGAACCTGTTCCCCGCCTTCACCGCCCTGTACAACCTCTATCTGGATATCCGCCACCGCGGCTGGCGACGCGACAAGGCCAGCCACTGACCCCGAGGTAAGCATGCTCACCGACACCCTGCTGCTGCACGGTTCCCGTTCCGCCCGCCAGGATCTGTTCTGGCTGCTGTTGCTGGCCCTGGTGGTGCTGGGTGCCGGCCTGGGCCTGCGGGATCCCTGGCCCGCCGACGAACCCCGCTTCGCCCTGGTGGCCAAGCAGATGGTGGAGTCCGGCCAATGGCTGTTCCCCATGCGCGGCGGCGAGCTCTACCCCGACAAGCCGCCCATGCTGATGTGGCTCATCGCCTTCTTCTACAGCCTGACCGGCAGCCTCAAGATAAGCTTCCTGCTGCCTTCGCTGCTGGCAGGCCTGGGCTGCGTGACCCTGGTGTACGACGCCGCCCGCCGCATCTGGGATAGCGCCACCGGCCTGCGGGCCGGCCTGCTGCTGCTGTTCACCGTGCAGTTCACCGTGCAGGTGCATCTGGCGCAGATCGACGCCCTGCTCACCTTCTTCGTCACCCTGGGGCTCTACGGCTTCCTGCGCTTCTTAGTCTGTGGGGACGGCTGGCGCTGGTACTATCTGGGCTGGTTTGCCGCGGGGCTGGGCATCATCACCAAGGGGGTCGGCATCATAGCCGCCCTCATGCTGCTGCCGGCCCTGTGGACCCACTGGCAGCCGATCCGCCAGGCCAGCGGCCGTCAGTGGCTCAAGGCCCTGGCCGGCCCCTTGGTGATGCTGCTGGCCATCGGCCTCTGGCTGGTGCCCATGGTGCTGGCGGTGGCCCATAGCGGCGATCCCATGCACCTGGCCTACCGGGACAACATACTGTTCCGCCAGACGGTGACCCGCTACGCCAACTCCTGGCACCACGTCAAACCCGTCTGGTACTACCTGACCAGCGTGATCCCGCCGTTCTGGCTGCCCCTCTCCCTGCTGCTACCCTGGCTCGTCTGGCAGGGTGCCAAGGCGGTGAAGAGTGGCAATAAGGCCGCTCTGCTGCTGATGGGCTATCTGCTGGCCGCCCTGCTGTTTTTCTCCTGCTCGCCGGGCAAGCGCGGCGTCTACATGACGCCCCTGACCCCGGCCCTGGCCTTGCTGGCCGCGCCCTGGCTGCCCCTGCTGCTGGACCGCCGCTGGCCCGCCCGCCTGTTCACCGGCCTGGCCTGGCTGCTGCCGATCCTGTTCCTGCTGCTGGTGCCGGCCCTGCTGCTGAGCCACCAGCTGGACAAGCTCACCGCCGAGCTGTCCGGCCCGGCCTGGCCCCTGGCCCTGAGCCTGGGGGTGACCTGCCTGCTGGCCAAGCTCTGGCTGCGTCGCCAGCCCCTCAGCGGCCTGCTGGCGGTGCTGGCGCTGCTCTGGCTGCACTATGGTCTGTGGGCCTACCCGCTGCTGAACCCCCTGCGCACGCCGGAGGAGATCATGGCCCAGGTGGACAGCCGGGTGCCCGCCGACGACGAGGTGCTGATCGTGGACTTCCGCGAGCAGTTCCTGCTGTTCGCCGGCCATCCAGTGCTGCACTACCCCTATGCCATGCCGGGGGAGCAGCAGCGCCAAGGCGCCGCCGCCTGGCTCAAGGCGGCCCCCAACCGCTGGGTGCTGGGGCAGGCCCGGGAGCTGGCCAACTGCTTTGACCCGGCCCAGGGCCAACTGCTGGGCACCCGCCACGGCGGCGACTGGACCCTGTACCGGGCCGACGCCGTGAAGGCCGACTGCCCGGCACCCAGCGAGACGGTAGCGCCCTACCGCTACGCCCCGATTCATCATTACTAGACGTCATCATTACTAGACACGTCAGCATCACGAGAAGACCGGGCATACTCCCGGCAAGGAGTCACCATGAAGTACCTGGTCACCGGCGCCGCCGGTTTTATCGGCTTTCATGTCAGCCAGCGGCTGCTGGCCGCCGGCCACCAGGTGGTGGGGCTGGACAACCTGAACGACTACTACGATGTGCGGTTAAAAGAGGCTCGCCTGGCCCTGCTGGCCCCCGAAGCCGGCTTTACCTTCATCAAGGGGGAGCTGGCGGACCGACCCGCCATGGCGGCCCTGTTTGCCGAGCAGCGCTTTGATCGGGTGGTGCATCTGGGTGCCCAGGCCGGGGTGCGCTACTCCCTGGACAACCCCCACGCCTACGCCGACGCCAACCTGGTAGGCCACCTGAACATCTTGGAAGGCTGCCGCCAGACGCAGGTCGGCCACCTGCTCTACGCCTCATCTAGCTCCGTCTACGGTCTCAACCGCAAGACGCCGTTCGCCACCAGCGACAGCGTGGATCACCCCGTCTCCCTGTACGCTGCCACCAAGAAGGCCAACGAGCTGATGAGCCACAGCTACGCTCATCTCTACGGCCTGCCCACCACAGGGCTGCGCTTCTTCACCGTCTACGGCCCCTGGGGCCGGCCGGACATGGCGCTGTTCAAGTTCACCAAGGCGATCCTGGCAGGGCAAGCCATCGACGTGTACAACCACGGCGACATGCGCCGGGACTTCACCTACATAGACGACATCGCCGAGGCGGTGGTGCGGTTGTGTGACGAGATCCCCCAGCCCAACCCGGCCTGGACGGTGGAGACCGGCTCACCGGCGGACAGCTCGGCGCCTTTCAGGGTGTACAACATAGGCAACAGCCAGCCGGTGGCCCTGACTCATTTCATCGGTGAGCTGGAGCAGGCCTTGGGGGTGAAGGCGCAGATGAACCTGCTGCCCATGCAGCCCGGCGACGTGCTGGAAACCAGCGCCGACACCGCGGCTCTGGAGGCCGCCATCGGCTTCAAGCCCCACACCGAGCTGGCCGACGGCCTGGCCAACTTCGTGGCCTGGTACAAGGCGTTCTATCGGGTCTGATAATACCCATCCACGCGGCGCCTCTCCGCAGTGGGGGCTGAGCTGGCCATAAAAAACGCCCTGCGTAGATTACCTACGCAGGGCGTCTGGCATTGGGCAACTCGGCTCCCATGACGCGCCCAAACGGCTAACTATCTAACTCAAGATCCCGTGGTTGTCACGCCATCAGCAAACGTAATGCCGCCTAATTGAGTTGCGCTCCCCACGTCGCCCAACTCGATCAGCTCGGGTGCCTGCCATACCTGGCCCGGTTGATCTTCCTGTCGCTGCATCTTTGACTCCTTCTATTCCGATGGCGCTACTGTTCCGATGATGCTACGAGTGCATATATTTCGCTCGAAAGTGCAGAGTAACACAATAAATTTCGAAAGACGGCAACATAGCGGTCTCCCCCGCAGGTGCCTCATCTAGCAGGATAAGCAATAGCTGCAACGACATGCATTGCGGCAGTGAACGCCGCTGAACGATTAAACTACGTGTCATCCGGCCCACCGATCTGGCCAACTTCGTGACTTGATATAAGGAGCTGATAACCCAGGGGCATAGGAGCCAGGGCGTTTTTTCTAACTCAGCAATAAAAACACCCTGCACAGGTTGCCCTTGCAGGGTGTTTGGCATTGGGTTGCTGGCCCGCCTAAAGAGATCAAGCGGGCAGGCCGTATTGCTCAGGATGCTGAGACCGTAGTTCCATCAATAAGCCAACCGTAACCATTTTGGGTTTCGCTACCTACCTCACCCAGCTCAATCAGTTCGGGGGCCAGCCAAATCTGGGTCGGTTGCTCTTCCTGTTGCTGCATCTTTGACTCCTTCTATTCCGATAGTGCTACGAGTGCGGATATTTCACTCGGAAGTGCAGAATAACACCATAAATTTCGAAAGACGGCAACATGGCGGTCTCCCCCGCAGGTGCCTCATCTAGCAGGATAAACAACAGCTGCAACGACATGCATTGCGGCAGTGAACGCCGCTGAACGATTAAACTACGTGTCATCCGGCCCACCGATCTGGCCAACTTCGTGGCCTGATATAAGGAGCTGGTAACCCAGGGGCATAGGAGCCAGGGCGTTTTTTCTAACTCAGCTATAAAAACACCCTGCACAGGTTGCCCTTGCAGGGTGTTTGGCATTGGGTTGCT
Source organism: Pseudaeromonas aegiceratis (assembly GCF_046254905.1). Classification (GTDB taxonomy): domain Bacteria; phylum Pseudomonadota; class Gammaproteobacteria; order Enterobacterales; family Aeromonadaceae; genus Pseudaeromonas; species Pseudaeromonas aegiceratis. The sequence goes on along the minus strand of NZ_CP158016.1, from coordinate 121,842 downwards.
GACCCGCCTAAAGAGATCAAGCGGGCAGGCCAAATTACTTAGGAAGCGGTAGCATAAGAGGTGCCGCCATCATCATACGGACCGGAAGCATTAGCTTTCGTTTTGCTGCCCACCTCACCCAGCTCAATCAGTTCGGGGGCCTGCCAAATCTGGGTCGGTTGCTCTTCCTGTTGCTGCATCTTTGACTCCTTCTATTCCGATGAATCTACTATTTCGATGGTGCTACGAGTGCCGATATTTCACTCGGATGTGCAGAATAACACAATAAATTTCGAAAGACGGCAACATGGCGGTCTCCCCCGCAGGTGCCTCATCTAGCAGGATAAACAACAGCTGCAACGACATGCATTGCGGCAGTGAACGCCGCTGGACGATACCGGCCCACCGTGCTGGCCAACTTCGTGGCCTGGTACGAGGCGTTCTACCGGGTCTGACAGTGCCGCGCAGTAGCCAGGGCTTTTTCTAACTCGGTCATAAAAACACCCCGCACAGGTTGCCCTTGCAGGGTATTTGTCATTGGGTTGCTCGGCCCGCCTAAAGAGATCAAGCGGGCCGGCCGTATTGCTCAGGATGCATAGGACCCAGATCCATCAAAATTCGAACCGTCACCAAATTGGGTTTCGCTACCTACCTCACCCAGCTCAATCAGCTTGGGGGCCAGCCAGACCTGGCCCGCTTGCTCTTCCTGTTGCTGCATCTTTGACTCCTTCGGTTATGATTTCGTCACCAAAATGACTTTTTCATTCGAAACCATAGCATACCCTTGCTCACACCCAAGGACAGCAAAAAGCAGCGCCAAAATGCCAGAGGTGCCCCCTCCCGTGCCCCGGTTCAGCGGCGAGAGGTCAATAAAAAACACCGGCCAAGATGGGGCGGGAGTGTGGATTATGCCCTGGTCAAGCAAAGAAAAATTGTCAACGGCCCCACAGAGCCAGCCACGGGTTACCTGACCGCTCGACAAAAAAGCCGAGTCAGCGAAATGCTAACTCGGCCATTCCAGTTCAGAGATCGATAATAGAACGCTAGGCTAGCTTACCTCTGTGCTAGAGTCAGCGCCCACGCCGGTGCCTAACTTGGTCTCGCTACCCACATCCCCCAGTTCGATCAATTCGGGCGCCTGCCATACCTGGCCCGGCTGCGATTCTTGTTGCTGCATCTCTGACTCCTTCAGTTATGATGACGCGAGTTAATAAGTGTGTTCATTCGAACCCACAGCATACCCCTGTCCACACCCAAGGACAGCAAAAAGCAGCGCCGAACGCCAAACGTGGCACCTAATTCCTCCCACCCTGCGTCCGCGGTTTGGCGGCAAGAAGCCAATAACAAACACCCCGCTCAGGTTGCCCTGGCAGGGTGTCTTGAGTTTGGCAGAACTGAATCCGAACAGCACAGACCAATCTATGGCTTATGGACTAGAATGCACCCCATCCGCTTATAAATGTCCACCGCTTAGCTCAAGAGGTGTAAGAGCCATCTGCCTGAGTGCCACTAAAGTGAAGCCTAGTCGCAGCGCTCACATCTCCCAGCTCAATCAACTCGGGGGCCTGCCAGACCGGGCAAGCCGGTTGTTCTTGTTGTTCCATTTTTTTCTCCTTTAATATCCCTAGCCCAAAAGGTCTTTGCCTAGAAACCACAAATAAAGTTCAGAATAATTCTGAGCAAAGCATTCATGCGACTGCCTCAAGTGAGGCTCTTTCTCATATAACACAATCGCACGACCAGATCAGCTTTAACACGTACACCGCCTGGTTTCGGGCACAAAATTGCTCTGGAACGGTCATCCGTACCCCGTGGCCCATGTCCGAAACAAACGACATAGGATCACCGCCGTGAGTCTCACGGACATGAGCAGGCAGTGACTGAATTGCTTCTGGTCCCATGACGGCTTCGCAGATAAGATGCCGTTTTGGCTGTATTCTTGGCTGGAGCGGCGGTAGCGTTTGGCAAACAGAAACCATAGGTTTCACGTATGGCTGAACGAACTGAAAGGAGCCAGAAAGTACAAGGATACCGACCCGGACGAAGAGGGAGTAGGCGAGCTTCGCTTGTCAACGTCTTAGCCGATGGATAGCGAATGTCGCCTCCTTCTTTAGCCTGCGGATAAAGAGATGAGAGCAGGACGGCTCAGCGCCGCATCACGATGCCAGCCCCCCATTATCCGCCATAACGTGAAACGTAAAAGGGATGTAATACGCAGCATGTCTTTCGTGCGATATATGGCTCTCGCCACAATAGGTATCCTCATGGCGCTTGCCATGGGAGAGGGATTGGTCCGTCTGGCGACGATGAACCAAGAAAATTATGTGATTGAAATGTGGCGATACGCGAAGTTGCTGAAAATGAAGAGTCCGCGTTCAGACATAGGCCACCAGCACATCCCAAACCGCACCGCAACATTACAAAATGTCGTTATACGGATAAACAGTCTCGGTATGCGCGGTCCCGAGCCGAACGATGCCGCCCCGCACCGAATCGCCATCATCGGTGACTCGATAGCCCTGGGCTGGGGGGTTGACGAGACGCAAACACTGCGCGGTCAGCTCAGTCGGACGCTATCACCAGAATATGACGTAGTAAACGCAGGCATCGGTAATATGAATATGTCTCAGTCTGTCGCCTTATGGGAACAGCTGAGCAAAAAGATTAAGGCAGATACGCTTGTTGTCTTGGTGACGCCGCGAGCCACGACACAGGTCACAACCCAATCCCCTGGATGGCTTGTCGAAAACAGTGAACTGGCTGCACTCGCCACTACCTTCATACAGCAGGCGCTCAGCGGTGAGTATGGCAAGGATGCGCTCGTGGCGGGTTATCATAAACAATGGCACAGTCTACCCGGCAAGGCGGTTCTCACTCATGCATTTGATAAATTAAAATTAATAAAAGATGAAACAGGCTGCAAAATCATTATTGTCTCGATTCCAGAAATGCATGATTTAATCCAATACAGATTTGGGTTCATGGAAGAAATCACGCACGATCTTTCCCAAAAATACGGATTCGACTTTATTGATCCCTTGCCTCAATTAAAAGACCATCCGACCACGTATTACTGGGCATCCGCCAATGATATCCACCCGAATGAGGTTGCATTTCGTGTTATATCAGGTCTGGTATCAAGAGAGCTTCAAGAGGAATGATGATGGGCAAAAAAAATAGTCATAACAGGACTAGAGTTAGAATTAAACTGCTAGCCATGAGCTGTGGAATGATATTATTCACCATCATCTTCAGCATTGCCAAACAGGAGTTGTGGCCATGGCTACTGCCCTTTGCGTTTGTTTTATCAGCATTCGCCATCCTAGCTCCGCAATGCCTTATTTCTGTGATTAAAATCATGGACAAGCTTCATTGGTTTATCAGAAAAGTTCTATTCTTTGTTTTATTTTTTATATTTATCACACCACTCAGCCTATTATTGAGAGCAATACGTCCTGAAATGGTCGTGGTGAATACAAATCGGAAGGCATCATCATATTGGGAAACGCCAGAAAAAAAATCATATCACCCAGATGACTTTCACAAACAATTTTGATGATGGATGCGTCATGACATATGTTCTTGGAATATCTGCGTTTTATCATGATAGCGCAGCCGCATTATTAAAAAATGGCGAGATCGTCTCCGCCGTTCAAGAGGAGCGCTTCTCTAGAATAAAGAATGACAGTGGATTTCCAGTCAATGCCATAGAATGGATACTGAGTAATAGTAAAATCTCCATGGCTGACATAAACCATGTGATTTTCTATGAAAAGCCATTCAACAAATTTGAACGGCTTCTCGAAACCTGTATTCGCTTCGCACCGAAAGGCTATGAGCTATTCAGCCAGGCATTGCCAATGTGGCTGAAAGAGAAGTTATTTCAAAAATTAGAACTGAGAAGGCGTTTATCCGCCCTGCCTGGCGGCTCCGAGTGGAATCATTCCATTCTATTTTCTGAGCACCACTTGTCTCACGCTGCTGCTGCATTTTATTCCTCACCCTTTGAATCAGCCGCAATTATAACAATCGATGGCGTTGGCGAATGGGCGACCACCACGATATCCATCGCGCATGGCGGAAGAATAGAGCGCTTAAAAGAACTGCGATTCCCTCATTCATTCGGACTACTCTACTCCACCATTACAGCCTTCTTAGGTTTCAAAGTTAACTCTGGTGAATATAAAGTTATGGGATTGGCCCCCTATGGGCGCCCCATCTATGCCGAGAAAATAAAAAACAACTTAATAGAAATTAAACCAGATGGTAGTTTCAGGCTAAGAATGAAATATTTTGGGTTTGCGTCACGACTCAAAATGTATACCCCTGCGCTAGCAAAGCTGTTCGGAATTGAAGCCCGCCATCCAGAAGGGCCGTTAGAATCTGTTCATATGGATATTGCGGCATCACTGCAATCCGTAACAGATGAGTTATTTTTAGGTTTATCCAGATATGCAAGAGAGTTAACCGGCCAAGAAAATTTATGTTTAGCTGGTGGCGTAGCATTAAATTGCGTATCAACAGGCAGAATACTCAGGAGCAAAATTTTTGATAAATTATGGATACAGCCAGCAGCAGGCGATGCAGGAAGTGCACTAGGCGCAGCACAGGCAGGCTACTATCTTTATTGTAAAAAACCTAGAGTACCTTGCCAAGACTATATGCCATACCTAGGACCCTGCATTGATCATGATATAGCACTGCGGCAGCTAGAACAGTTGAGTGCCAAATATAGCATCATTCCAGATGAGACAATTTTTGAGTCCATTGCCGATGCCTTGGCGAAAGGCAAGATTGTTGCTTGGGTACAGGGCAGGGCAGAATTTAGCCCTCGAGCTCTCGGGAATCGCTCTATTCTTGCAGATCCACGAGTCAAGGATTTGAAAAAAAGTCTTAATCTCAAAATAAAGTTTCGAGAATCATTTAGACCCTTTGCACCGGTCATTTTAGCGGAAGAGGCTAACAATTGGTTTGACATGGTCGAATCATCACCCCATATGAATTTCACCGTTCAGGCAAATGATGGCGTCGATCAGATAACGCCGTCTGTAATTCATGTGGATGGTTCGGCTAGATTACAGACTGTCTCAATCGCCAACAATGAACGACTGTACAGATTAATTCATGAATTTCAAAATTTGACAGCTTGCCCAATGTTAGTCAATACCAGTTTTAATGTTCGGGGCGAACCTATGGTCTTATCGACAGAAGATGCTTTTAATTGTTTCATGAACACAGGTATAGATATGTTGGTCATTGGCAATATAGTTTTAGATAAATACCAACAGGATGGTTCAAAATACAAAAAATATAATTTTGCACTAGATTAGTGTCGGACATAATAACCATGTTATTTCAACTGCCAAGTTTTTTACTATTTTTCACGATAAACATTGCCATCATCAAGATTGTTGACCGGCGTTGGATAAAAGCCATCCTGCTGGTAACCAGCGTCATATTTTATGCATCATGGAATGTGTCTTATATTTACATAATAATGTTTTATATTCTGTTTGGCATCATGGCTTGCCGTGTCGTTCGGCGTTATAAAAGTGCACTTACAGCATTAATCATCCTAGCACTCTCCCCCTTGGTTTTTTTCAAATACACCAATTTCATATTGCAATCACTTGGCATGGCTCACCCGATTTCTCTAGGGCTGCCACTGGGTATTTCGTTCATTACATTCACCCTAATAAGTATGATCGTGGACTATTCCAGAACACCCAAAACATGCTATGGCACATTAGATATTGGTTTGTATATATGCATATTCCCACATTTGATTGCCGGCCCTATTTTACGTAGTCAGGAGTTAGTTCCACAACTCGACAATATCAAGGTGTGCTGGAGGAACCTCAGTGAAAACCTGCCTCTTTTTGCTATTGGCATGATTAAAAAAGTGCTAATTGCAGATCAAATTGGCACCGTCATTGATGCCGTTTTTGCCGACCCATTACATCATGGCTTTTACGATTTGCTCACTGCGGCAATTGGCTTCTCAGTACAGATATATTGTGATTTCAGCGCTTATTCAGATATGGCTATTGCTTTGGCCGGGATGCTTGGAATTAAATTTCCAGAAAACTTCAGATCGCCATATTTATCATTCTCTTTGACTGAGCTATGGAAACGATGGCATATGACACTAAGTTTCTGGCTGAGGGACTATGTATTTATTCCATTGGTTCGACACTTTAGACACTCACTGCCATATCTGCCGCTATTGTTAACCATGCTACTTTCCGGATTGTGGCATGGCTCTAAATGGAGCTTCGTCCTGTGGGGAGGAATACAGGGAATCATTATGATCGCAGAAGGTTACACCGGGTATCATCGCTACATTGCTAACAATGCCTATCTGAAACCATTTTGCATCATATGCAACTTTGTCATATGGACTCTTCTGCTTGTTCTATTCAGAAGTTCATCCATTGATTCGGCTACTTGCTATTATCAGTCCCTTTTGTCATTCCACAACGAACCCCTCAACCAGAACGACCTACTCGTCATGGCATTATCTGCAGCAACACTGGCTTTACATAAATTCGATCAGGCCTACTTGATTAAGGCGGCGCTGAAAAAAGCACCACCAGCATTGCTCATCCCCATGACGATCATTATAATCATCAGTTGTTCTCTGGTGGCCGCACAAAGGCCGGAAAGCTTCTATTACTTTGACTTTTAAAATATCATGAAAAAGTTTAAATACATTCTTTTCATCCTTATTATCATCATATTTTTAACATTGACTGCTGATGGTTTTGGCGATCTGTTGATCTGCTCCAGAAGTCTCGTTTCACAGATGAAAACTCCTCACCATGCGCAACAGAAATTCATAGCCTCACTGCCACAGGATCTGGATAGGAAAGCGTATAGTCGCTATTTTCATGACTCACAGACTCTGCAAGTAAAATATACTCCACTTGTAGAAAAGCAAATCGTTCAGGGGGATTATGGCATATATAAAATTGACCAAACAGGGAAACGGATCATAGGCACAGGGTCGTCACGACATGCAGATAGACGACTTCTGCTATTGGGCGCATCCCAAACGTTTGGATTATATAACCCATCAGAGGATAGCCTAGCAAGTAAACTATCGACTCTCTTGCCCAACTATCAAATTGATAATTATGCCGTTCCGGGGCATACCTTATCAAGAAATCTGGCGAATTGGCTTCGAATTAACGTCGTTGAACAGCAGCACTATGATTCAGTCGTCGTACTCAACGGTCCATTTGACTACATATCAGTCTGTTCTGACAGAGACATAAGCCATAACAAGGATCAAACCCTTCCACGTCTACTGACCATCTGGAAAAAAATCACTAATAAATTTTCCAATTCCGGCACACGAGAGGATGCTCAGTCGTCATTTTGCGATGACACCAGATATCAGGACATGATTGTCAAACATATCATCATGGATTTTGATGCATTGAAATCTTATGGACTGTCTCAGAAAACAACGACCTTGTTATTTATCCCACCCGTGCCATGGGGAAACCATGCGAATGTGGCCAATCTCCTTCAAGAAGAAGCCACCAAAAACTTAACCATGCAATATGGGGCCATTGCAAAGAAACTATCTTTCTATGCCAATCAATCCACAGATATCGTTGACCTTTCAAGCATATTCGATAATATTGGTAATTCTTTCTTTCTTGATTTAACAGGCCATCTTACCCCTCAGGGGAATCAAATTCTTGCAGAGCAAATTGCAGCACGCATAAAGGAAGCTCACTGATGAATTTATACGGCATATCAGTTGCACATGAATGTTATTCATTAATGACAAAAAGCATCAATGATGTATCATCAATACCATACAAACATCCTTTCTTGATGTGATTCGGTAGGCACCGCGTTCATCTGCGAGCTAAATTATTATCGATTAGAAAAATGAGGTACCATCGAAATGAAAGAGTTTCTGTTTGAGCTGTTAAGTTTCTTCTTATCAAAAAAATCTCGCGCTATTCTTATTCCATTTCTGATCGTATTGCTGATACTCTCTGGGCTGTTCATTTTTGCCAGCAGCTCAAGTTGGTCACCTTTTATTTATGCTATTTTTTGAGAATTCACCTCACAAAGGCATGCCCAACTGCTTCCTACGCGGGTCTTGCACGTGAATGACAGGAGAATCCACTCCGTGCAAAACCCGCAAAACTTACAATGTAACCGCATGCACAAGTTAATGCATTAGCAGTTACGCATGTTCATTGACATATATCTCAATCCGTCGGATAGTATCGAGTTCACTCATTATCTTTGAGTCAGATGAGGATATATATATATTGAATTCGTCCTCTAGAAATATTATCAGTTCTACAACATCGATCGAGTCGAAACGGTTAGACTCTATAAGTGAATCATCATCTAAACAACCCTCGCTAACACCATGTTTGGCAAGTAGCCCGAAGACAAACTCCCTTATTTTTTCTATCGCCATTTCGCCCCCAACATATTCCTAAAATCAACAGCAACGATAATGAGCCGCTTGGTTAAGATTGCAGCTCAACAACTGACAACTATGATGCCAAGTTCGTCAACGACTGCTGGCCGAGCGCCAAACCATGAAATGATACTATCTCGTTATGATAAGGCCGCAACAAATGTCGTGGAATAACCAGATTGAGTCAACTAGTGGCGATGACTTTGGAATTGTTTGGGAAGCACCACGCAGTTAGGTATCATGCTATTTCACTCCGTGAGGCGCACAGTCATGTTGACACACTCATCCCTACCTCTCCCCCTACAGTTAGCCAGCCTCTGTGCCTGGCGTCCTCAACAAGAGTCTCAACGCCAACAACAATTGGCAGCCTTGGCGGCGCAACCACAGGACTGGGATCGCAACTGGCAATACCTGCAGGATCACCGTCTGTGGGGACTGGCGGAGCTGGCGCTGAACCCTGGCTGGGGCCCAGCCTTGTTGGGGCCCCACTGGCCCCGCCTGCAACAAAAAGCCCGTTCGCAACGCCTGAGCCTGTTGCGACTGGGGGCCATGCAGCAGCATCTGCAGCGCCGGTTCGACGCCGCAGGGCTGACCCTGAGTGTGCTCAAGGGCCCCGGCCTCAGCCAGCGGCTGTATGGCGACATGACGTTGCGCCACAGCAAGGATCTGGATCTGCTGGTGCCGCCGGCGCAGTTGTGGCAGGCCTGTGAGCTGTTGCAGGCCGAAGGCTTTACCCTGCTGGATGCCCCGCCCCTGCACGAGGCCAACCGGCGTCTGGTACAACGCCATTACTGGCACCTGACCCTGCGCCATGCCCAGCAATCGGTGATGGTGGAGCTGCACTGGCGCATCGAACCCCTGCATGCCCAGCACAGAGAAACGCAGTGGCAACTCCCCTTTGCCAGAGACCGTATTGCAGCCGGTGAGCTGCTATATCTGCTGACCCACGGTGCCCGCCACCACTGGTTTCGCCTCAAGTGGCTCGGTGACATCCAAGCCATCAGCGAAGCTGTCCCCGGGATTTGGCAAGAGGCCCAGGAGTTAGCGCGTCGCCAGGGCCTGCTTGGCGTGCTGGAACAAACCGCGCTACTGCTAAATTGGCTCTGGCCGGTGCAGACTCATGACAGAGCCGAGCTGCAACAGCTGGTCAACTCAGCCTCCCCTGAGGCTCGCTACCTGGCCGGTGAGGCTCAGGCCTTCTTGCTGGCGCACGATTACCCCGAGATGACCAATTGCCTGTCATTGCGTTATCGCTATCGCCTGCATGCCTACCAAGGGTGCCTGCAGCGGCGCTACGGCTGGCCCGCCCGCCTCCGTCATCTCGTCGATCGCGGCTGTTTTAGCCGGGAGGATATGGAGAAGTGGCGGCTGCCCACGTCGCTGCTGTGGGCCTATCCCCTGCTGCGCCTGCCCTTGCTGATAGTGCGCTGGGGACGGGCACGACACGATCTCGACTCGGTGCGTCACGGATGAGTCAGTCGGCTCGCTCGTTCTGGCGCTTTCTCTGGCTGACGGGCCGCCGTCGGGAGGCTCTCCGTCTGATCGGCCTGCTGGCCAGGGCGCGCTGGCAGCTGCGCCACCAGCCCATCAAGCAGGTACTCGCCCGCCTGCCCCGGGACTATGCCCTGAACGCAGAAACCACCCAACGCGCCCAACGCCTGGCCGGCCAGCGCCTGGCACGACTGGCCAGGCTGGTCCCCTGGCGGGCGCTCTGTCTGGAACAAGCTATTGCGCTGAGCCTCTGGTCGGCCCGGCAGGGGTTGCCTTACGAGCTGGTGGTGGGGGTGGGGCGGGATGAACAGAACGACTTTGCCGCCCATGCCTGGATCGAGGTCGATACCCAGGTGGTGCTGGGCGGCCCAGTGACCCGCTACCGGGTGGTGAGCCGCCACCCCAGTCACAAGGCCGGCGCCGGCGCCTCTGCCGACTGAGGCGTTCGCCAGGCCGCCGCATAGCGGCCCCCCAGGGCCAGCAGCTGTTCGTGATTGCCACGCTCCACGATACGCCCAGCCTCCATCACCTGGATGCAGTCGGCCTGTTTGGCAGTACTGAATCTGTGGGTCACCAAAATGATGGTGCGTCCCTGCGCCCACCGGCGCAGGCGGGCAAACCAGTCGATCTCCGACCAACCGTCCAGGGCACTGGTGGGCTCATCCAGCAGCATGATGGGCTGCTCCCCAGCCAGGATGCGCGCCAGACACAGACGTTGCCACTGACCGCCGCTGAGCTCCACCCCGCCAAACAGCCTGCCCAGCAGGGTCTGCTCCCCCTCGGGTAGACCGGCCAGCAGGCTGTGGGCATCCGCCGCCTGCAAGGCAGCCTGATAGTGGCCCTCCGGCAAGACCCGATCCAGCCGCAGGTTCTCCGCCGCCGAGCCCTGAAAATGCATCGGCTCCTGCAACAGGACGCCCATCTGTTCCCGCCGGCTTGCCTCATCCAGGGTCGCTGCCGGCGCGCCGTTGAGCCAGATCCCCCCACTCTGGGGCTGATAGAGACCGGCCAGCAGTTTGAGCACGGTGGACTTGCCGGCCCCATTGCCCCCCACCAGGGCGCAGATCTGCCCCTTGGGCACCGTCAGGGAGAAGTCCTGCAACGCCGGTTGCCGGGCCCCCTCATAGCAAAAGCCGACCCGATCCAGACAGAGTGCCGCCTCGGGGGCCGGGCAGGTCGTCATAACCGGTGCCAGATCTGCCTGTTTATAGCGCGGCGGGTCGGTCAAAAAGGCTCGGATCTCCTGCATAAACAGGCCGGCTCTGGCCACCCGGATGGCGCTCTCCACCAACTGCCCCTGAATGCGCAGCGCCAACCAGAGACCCTGGGCCAACACCACCAGATCCGCCAGGAGCAAGGCGCCGAGGGCCCAATCGCGATACAGGCAGTAGGCGGTCCAGACCAGACCCGCCCCCAGCAACAGGCTGCTCCACAGGCTTACCCACCAGCTGCGGTTATCCAAGCGCCGTTGCAGTTGATGCAACACAATCTGCGCCTGCAAGAAGCGCTGGCGAAAGTAGCCGGCCAGCCCCAGCAGACGCAGATCCGCCGCCGGCTGCCGATCGGTCATCACGAAACTCAGGTAATTGGCCTGTCGTTGCAACCGGGCCAGTCGACGCTGAAAACGGATCTGGTGGGCGGCATGCCACACCCCCAGCGCCAGGGCCGCCAGGGCCGCCAGCCCCAGGCCAAGCAGAATGTCAGGGCGATACAGCAGCAGGCTGCCGGCCAGCAGGGCCAAAAACAGGCCGGATTGACACAGCTGCCCCAGATGCTCCACCAGCAACAGGGGCTGACTCAGCAGATCGCTGCGCATCCGGTGCAGCCGGTCGTAGTGCTGACCACGGTCAAACAGCTCGAACGGTAGCGCCGTCACCACCCGATGCAGGTGATCCTGCATACTCGTCTGCACCCGTTCGGCCAGCCGGCCATGCAACCATTGCCGGCTCTGATTGAGCAGGGGCAGCAACACAAACAGGCCTAACAGGCCGATAAGCCAGGGCAGCAACGTATGGCCTGGCCCGCCTTGCAGCAACCCCAGCACCCGGTGCAGCAGGCCCAGCAATGCCAGGGGCGCGGCAGCGCTGACCAGCAACAGTAGCAGCCAGGCGGCCAACACCCCGGGAGCCTCGGCCAGCAACAGGCCCACCCCCCAGCGGCAATCGGCTAGCCAGCCCTTCACGGCCGGCCTCATCAACAGCTCTTGCGCAGCAGTAAGCCCTTATCCAGCATCTGCGTCAGGAAAGGCGCCGTATCCTGCCGACAGCGATCCAGCGGTATGGCATAGGCGCTGGCCAGCTGCTGGAACAGAGCCTCTTCCGCCAGTGGCTCAGCCAACAGTTGCCAGACCGCCAGACCTGTGCCCTTGAGGCTGTAATACCGCCCCGACTCCAGATCCATGAAGACCTGTTCACCATCCAGCTCAGTGCTGGGTATCGCCTCATTGCGTTGCAACATGCTTGCCTTGACTCCTTTTACTCGCAGAGACCTGCCGTGCCCGTTGGCCACGGGAGCATCCATTGGTTATGATGCCGGTCATACTATAAGCCTCACAAAGTCTTCACAATGTTTGCCTTTGTTCATCAATATCAGCAGCCTCTGAACGATGCGCTGCAGTTGCGCCTCGTCTCCGCCTTAACCCGACCTGGTTGCCAACCCTTTGTGCATGACACAGATCGAGGACACAGCCTGCTACTGAGCAACCCGGTGCCCATACTGGCGGAGGATGCACTGCAGCAACCGGATTACCAATTGGGCCCCTGGCAGATGCTGGCCTGGGCCCGGCTGGATCGGCCAAAACAGCTGGCAGATGAATTAGGCCTGGACTATCCCAGGAGCGATGCCGAGCTGCTCTGCCAGGCTTGGGCCGCCTGGGGGCAGGCAGGTATCCAGCGCCTCTACGGCAGCTTTGCCCTCACCGCCTGGCACGAGCCCAGCCGCAGCCTGCATCTGGTGGTGGATCATCATGGTAGTCAGCCGCTGTTTTACTATCAGGATGAGCAGGTGGTGCTGGCCAGTCCGCTGCGCCAGGTGCTGCTGAGCCATCCGGCGGTGCCCAAGCAGCTCAACGGCCTGGCGCTGGCCCATCTGCTGGTGGCCAAGATGACCGACGAGCCCTGGTCAGCCATCCAGGCGGTGCCTGGCGGGCACCATCTGCTGCTGCAGGCGGGCCAGCCGCCGCGGCTCACCCGCTGGTGGCAGCCCCAAGCAGAACCCGACCTGGCCTATCGGGACCCAAGAGACTATGCTGCCGAGGCCGGTGCCCTGTTCGCCCAAGCGGTCAAGGGTCTGCTGCGCTCCCGCAGTGGGGTAGCCAGCACCCTCTCCGGCGGGCTGGACTCCTCCCTGGCCACCACATTTGCCGCCGAGCAACTGGCCGAACAGGGCCGTACACTGCACAGCTTCACCTCCTCCCCCCAGGATGGGGATCTGAGCCATGTCATGCGGGCCAACTGGGATCTCGATGAATGGCCGTTGACCTGTGAACTGGCTAAACGCCACGCCAACCTGATCCATCACCGCATCCGTCCCGATGGCAGCAGCCTGCTGGATAAGCTGACGCGCCAGCACGCCAACAGCTGGAACCCATTGCGCAACATCGCCAACTACCATTGGCTGGAGCAGATCTACCGCCAGGCCGCCGAGCTGGACTGCCCTGTGCTGTTGACCGGCGCTCGCGGCAATGCCTCCTTGAGTTACGCGGGCCACGGCGGCCAGGCCCGCTTGCTGCCCCAGGGCCACTGGCGCTGGGCCTGGCAGCATCTGATGGCCCACCCAGTGGGTTCCCGTCTCTGGTTGGTTCAATTGGCAGATCTGTTGGGGGTGGGAAAGACCCTGCGCCAATGGCGGGCCCCCGAGCAGACGGCAGACCAAGCCCCCCCCTGGCTGGCCCACGCCCTTCTCACCAGAGTGGATTACCACTTTCCCAGCAATCCCTTTCCCCTCTGGGCCGATCGGGTAGACTTTCTCACCAAATCCCGTCCGCCGTATGGCCTGAATACCCTCTGGCAACAGGGCGTCCTCTCAGTGGATCCCTTTTCCGATCGCGCCCTGATGGAGCAGTTGCTGCGCTATCCGCCGGAAGCCTATGTGGGGCTGGGCCACCAGCGGCTGCTGGCCCGACTGGTGGGCGAAGGCCGGGTGCCCGACAGCATTCGTCTGCGCAGCCGCCGGGGTGAGCAGGCGCCGGACGAGAGCCTCTGGATGCGGGAACAGGCGAACCACTATCGAGCCCAATGGCGACAACTGAGGGCGCTGCCGGACCTGGCTCTGCTGCTGGATCTGGACCAGGTGGATCGGTTGCTAGACAGTTGCACCAGCGAACCTGTGGCCAAGCACCAGAGCTTCGCCCTGCACCGCATCCTGGGCACCGCCCTCTTCTATGCCCAGGCCAGAGCGAGCTGGCAGGCCGACTTGACGTTTTAAGGACTCTTCATGCTGCAACTGCCCATCGACGACTATGAACTGACCCTTGGTGAGGAGATGGCTCTGCCGGATGGCCCCTGGCGACTGGACAAGCCTCACTGGAAGGCCCGCAAGAACCTGATGTGGGTGCGGGTACCGGGCCTGGCCGAATACAGGGTCAGCGAGGGCCGCCACGTCCATGTCCGGCCCCTGGATCCACAGGCCACCGAGCGAGAGCTGCAACATTTCCTGTTGGCCACCCCCTTGGCGGCCCTGGCCTTTCAGCGGGGCGAGCTGCCACTGCATGCCGCCGCCCTGGTGCCCCCCAGCGGTCGAGGCGCCCTGCTGCTGTGTGCCCACTCCGGCACCGGCAAGTCGACGACGGCCGCGGCCCTCTGCCAGCGCGGCTGGCGCCTGCTTAACGACGACATCAGCCGCATCGGCATGAACAGCGAAGGGATAATCCAGGTCTGGCCCGGGGTGCAGCAAATCCGCCTGTGGCAGGATTCCTGCACGCTGCTGGGTCTGCCCCATGAGACCCTGGCCCTAAGCATGGGCCTGAAGAAAAAGTACCTCTATCAGCCCGAAGGGTGCGCCCAGCCCCAGCCCCTGCTGGGCATAGTGGAGCTGCTCCGCCCCCGCAAGGCGCCACTGCCAGGACAGGAACCCTCCCAGGATCACCAGCCCGTCGGCGGCAGTGAGGCCATCGGCCTACTGAAGCGCCATACCTTCCGTCCGCCACTGATCGCCGGGCTGGACGCCGCCATCACCCACTTTCGCCTCAGCGCCGCCATCATCAAGCAGGTGCCCCTGTTCACTCAGTGGCTGGCCCATGAGCTCACGCCCCAGCAGATCGCCGAGCGGCTGGAGGCGCAATGGCAATGATACTGCTGGCCAGCTTCCCCAAATCCGGCAATACCTGGCTGCGCATGGTGCTCTCCAACCTGCTCTATGCCGACGAGGCCCCCGTCTCCATCAACGATATCCGGGTCGGCAGCTTCAAGGGCGACCGACGGGAACAGTTCGATCAAATATCCCCCTGGTCGGCAGGCGATCTGAGTCAAGCGCAGATCGATTGCCTGCTGCCGGAGTATTACCGTGAGCTGGTGACACGCCAACCCGCCCCCGTCTATCTCAAGACTCACGACATGATGCGCCGCAACGCCGATGGCGAGTGGATCTTTCCCGGCGACTGCGTGCAGGCCGCCATCCATATCGTGCGCCATCCGCTGGACGTGCTGCCCTCCTACGCCAAACACTTCGGCCTGGATCAGGCGCGGGCCCTAGAGCGCCTGCTGACGCCATCGCAGATCGTCAAACATCCCACTCGGGATAAGCGGCTGGTGCCGGAACAACAGGGCTGCTGGGCGGACCATACCCGCAGCTGGCGGGATCCCAACCTGCCCTTTCCGGTGCATTTCGCCCGTTACGAGGATCTGCGCCATGACCCGCAGGCCGAGTTTGGCCGCCTGCTGCGGGCCATCGGCATGGAATTCAGCGAGGAGGCCCTGGCCACCGCCCTGACCCACAGTCGTCTCGAGGTACTGCAGCAACAGGAACAGACCCTGGGCTTTCGGGAACGCTTCGACACCAGCTCGGCGCCCTTCTTCGGTTCAGGCAAGGTCGGTGGCGGCAAGACGGAGGTGGCACAGCCCCTCGCCCAACGGCTATTGGGCGAGCTGCGGCCATTGCTGGACGAGCTGGGGTACGCCTAGCCGTGCCTACACGGCGACGCTGAACACCTGGCCGGGACGGGTGGCGGCTTCGCCGTAGCGGCTGGCCAGGGTGTGACGGGGAGTGGAGGGGGTCGCGTCTGAGGCGGCATCATCCAGCCAGTTATTCAGCTGGCGCTGCACCCGCGCCTCGCGATACCAGTCGTACAGATCCGGGCCCTGGCTGTCTTGCCGGGCCTGGTCGCTGCCGTCCAGATAGGCGTCGAACACCGCCTGCTGCTGATGGTGCCGGGCCCCGGCCACCAGTAACTGGCGCGTCTGACTCTGGTTCTGTGGATCCTGATTGACCTGGGCCACCGGGGCCACGGCGTTGGTGTCGGACACTCCCTTGTCCATGGCGTAGGTGGCCGGCCAATCCTGCCGGGCCACGCTGGCGATACCATGGAACATGTCGATTCTCCTCAGAATGGAGAATCAGGGTACAAGATTTCGCCAGACCCGGTTGGCCTTTCCCTGGGCTGGTTAAGGCGGCGTTAACCCTGCAGCGCCGATCCCTCGGCCAACGCGCTCACCAGCACCTTTTTCTCCCAGCGCCGACTCTTCCAGCGCCAGTACATGGCCAGGCCCCGGGTCCACTCGTCGGCGGCAAACGCCAACCAGATGCCCACCAGTCCCCAGCCCAGATGCAGCCCCAGGAACCAGGCCAGGGGGATGGCCAGCCCCCACATGGAGAGGATGGCCATCATCAGCGGGAAGCGAGCGTCACCGGTGGCCCGCAGGGAATTGATCACCACGATATTGAAGGTGCGCCCGGGCTCCAGGAGCATGCTGATGAAGAACAGCTGGGTGGCCATGGCCACTATCTCCTGATCGTCGGTGAACAGGCTCATGAGGAAATGACCGCCACCAAAGGCGGCCGGCACCACCACCACAGCCGACACCATCAGACCCAGCTTGAGGCTGCGCAACAGCTGGTGATAGGCCTGATCAAACTTGCCCGCCCCCACCAGGTGGCCGATGAGGATCTCGGTGCCCAGGCCGATGGACAGGCCGAACAGCATGAGAAACAGGCAGATCTGGAAGAAGAAGGACTGGGTGGCCAGGGCCTTGTCCCCCAGCAGGGCGACGAAGGAGGTCACCACCATGAACTGCAGCATCCAGGAGAAGTTTTCCCCAGCGGCCGGCAGGCCGATGTGCAGCACCTTGCCCAGCGCCGCCCGGGACCAGTGGAAGAAGCGCAGCGGATGCAGCCGGATGCCGGTGCGGGCCTGTAGCAGATAGATGAGCAGGGCTACCGCCACCAGGCGGCCGACTATGGTGCTCCAGGCCACCCCGGCCACCCCCATCTGGGGCAGACCGAACCAGCCGAACAGCAGCAGGGCGTTGCCGACGAAGGTGATGAAGTTGGCCACCAGGGTCACATACATGGCCTCCCGGGTGTGGCCATGGGCACGCAGGGAAGCCGCCAGACACAGGCTCACCGCCTCCGGCACCATCAGCAAGCCGATGATGGTCAGATAGGTGTGACCATCCTGCATCAGGTTCGCCGGCATGTTCATCAGGCGCAGCAGGCTGTCGGCCCCAAGCAGCACCGCTAGCATGACCAGGGCGCCGCTCATCAGGTTGAAGCCGATGGCGGTATGCACCACCTCACGGGCCATGCGCCGGTTGCCGGAGCCCAAATACTGGGCGATCACCACGCTGCAGCCGATGCCGATGAAGTTGAACAGGGTGATGCACAGATCCAGGATCTGGTTGCCCACCGCCAGGGCCGCCACCGCCTGGTAGGAGACATGCCCCACCATGAAGGTGTTGAGCGCCCCGGTGAGAAAGTGGAATGCCAGATCGATAAACAGCGGCCAGGTCAGCTGAAACAGCGACCCGGGTTGGTGTGAGCTAGAAGCCATGGATAAAAACCTGAACAGGCGGATAGGAAACGGCAGCACGAATTAAACGTCAGAGTGTGATCCAGCGCAATCCTTTCCCTGGGTGGAGTCGGGGGGTGGAAGGCGCCTAATGGGCAATGCTGATCAGTGAAGGCATCCATGCCCTATTTTTCAAAGCAAAAACTAACCCCACCCTAACCCTCCCCTTAAACAAGGGGAGGGGAACATCGTTCCTCCCCCTTACCAAGGGGGAGGTTAGGTGGGGGATGGCTTGCCTCAGACACCCATTCATGAGTATTTCAGTTTCTTAAACTGAACGGCATTGGTCTAATGGCCGCCTTCCGGATCACTGACGAAGGCCAGCTTGGTGAGACCATGGCGGGAAGCCTGGGCCATCAGCTTGGCCACCTGCTCGTAGGGCACCTGCCTGTCCACCTTGAGCTGCAGCTCGGGTTGCGGCTGCTTGTCCACCAGCTGGCCCATCTTGTCGTCCAGACAGGCGCTGTCGCAGGGCTCGCCGTTCCAGAAGCTCTGGCCCTGGGCGTCCAGCGCCAGGCTGATGTCATCTGGCTTGGGCTGGTTCTCGGCACTGCTGGCCTCCGGCAGCTCCAGCTTCACCGCGTTGGTCAGCAGGGGCGCGGTGATCATGAAGACAATCAGCAGCACCAGCATCACGTCGATCATGGGGATCATGTTGATGTCAGCCATGGGCTGCTCCTCCCCCTCCTCGCCCCCCAGGCGTCCAAAGGCCATCAGCGCACCTCCTGGCTCTGCCGGCCACCCGTGGTGAGCAGGGCGTGCAAGTCATGGGCGAAGCCCTCCAGGGAGGCCATCTTCAGGCGGTTGAGCCGCACGAACAGGTTGTAGATCAGCACCGCCGGCAGGGCCACCGCCAGGCCGAAACCCGTCATCACCAAGGCCTCACCCACCGGGCCCGCCACCTTGTCCAGGCTGCTCTGGCCGCTGGCACCTATGGCCAGCAGGGCGTGATAGATGCCCCAGACGGTACCGAACAGGCCGACAAAGGGGGCCGCCGAGCCCACCGAGGCCAGGAAGGTCAGCCCCGCCTCCAGCCGCAGCCGCTCCCGGCTTATGGCGTGACGCAGGGCCCGCAGCACAAACTCCTCGCTGGAGCCCAACAGCAGGCGTCCCTCCGCCTGCTGGGCCTGGCGGGCTGCCCCCAGGGCGGCGGCACACAGGCGGCCATAGGACTCGTTGGCCCCGCTGACCAGCTGGCCGGCTACCGCCTCCAGATCCGTACACTGCCAGAAGTCCTTGAGATAGGCGCGGCTGCGGCGCTTCTCCTGCCAGGCCACCCAGCACTTGAACAGCAGATAATAGAGAGTGCCCATGGACATCAGGATCAAGAGAACCAGGGGCACCAGCCCCAGGCCCGAGTTCTGGGTCAACAGCTGGGCCAGGCCCATGGCACCAGGCTCGACGTTTGGATTCATTAGCTTAACTCCTCAATTGAAAAACGATGGGTACCCGCACCCAGGCTGCCACCTTCTGTTCGCCACGCCGGGCCGGCACGAAGCGCCAGCCCAGCACCGTCTTGCGGGCCGCCTCATCCAGCCGCGGATGGCCGCTGCTCTGGGCCAGCTCCACCGCCAGGGGCTGCCCCTCGGCGGAGACCCTGACCCGCAGCATCACCTTGCCCTCCTCGCGAAACCGCCGTGACAGGGGCGGATAGGCCGGGGCCGGGTTGTTCAGGTAGGCGGCGTTGAACTGGGGGGACGACTGGGTGGGCCCGGGCTGTCCCTGCTTCTGTGTCTGCCCCTGGGCCGGCGCACTGGCCACCGGCGCCGTCGCGGCCGCCTGAGGGGCCGCCTGCGGGGCGGCGGGCGTCGCCTGATGTGCCGGCGGCACCGGCTTGGGCCGCGCCACGGGTTTGGCTGTCGGCTTGGGCTTCACCACCGGCTTGGGTTTCGGTTTTGGCTCTGGTTTAGATTCGGGTTGCGGCGGCGTCGGGGCCAGCTGGGGGGCCGGCGGCGTCTGCGGAGCCGCTACCACAGGCGCGGGCGCCGCCACCCAGCGCACCGCCACCACCCCCGGCGGCGTGACCGGGACCTCGATGGGAGCCTGGTGCCACAGGGCCCAGGCCGCCCCCAGGTGGGCCAGCAGCACCAGCAGACCACAGAGCAGCCGGCTGCGCCGACTCCCCAGCGGGCAGGTGTGGGGCGCCGCCACCTGGGGCAGTGGCCGAACCGGCACGCTCTGTGCCGGCCTGGGCCGCTCCCGAGCCGGCTGGCTCTCGCGCCACGCCAATTGGCTATCTTTCCAGGCCAACTGGCTATGCAAGGCGGCAGTGGTCATAGAACTCCTCCTCAAACCGGGGATAGGGCGTCATCAGGCGCGACGCCACAGGCAACACAGGAAATAGAGACCACCCAACAGGGAGGCCATCAGGCCGGCGGGCACCTGATCCGGAAACAGCCACAGCCGCCCCAACCAGTCCGCCAGCAGCATCACCAGGGCCCCCAGCAGGCTGGCACCCAGCAGCTGCTCCCGAGCACGGCACAGGCCCAACTGGCGGGCCAGATGGGGCGCCAGCAGGCCGACGAAGCTGATGGGGCCCACCAGCAGGGTGGCGGCCGTGGTCAGCAGGGCGGCCAGGGCCAGCAGGCCCAGGCGGCTGCGCTGCGGGCCGACGCCAAAGGCGCTGGCACTGGCGGTTCCCAGGGGCAGCAGCTCCAGCCAGCGACACAGGGGCCACAGCAGCAGGCCAGCGGCCAGCGCCAGGGCCAGCAGCCTCAGGGCCAGGGGGCCGGTGACGTAATAGGTGGAGCCCGACATCCAGCTAAGCAGCTGCAGGCCACGGGGATCGCCGCTTCCCAGCACCAGGCTCTGGGCCGCCCCGTACAAGGTGGTGAGGGTCATGCCGCACAGCAGCAGCTTAAGCGGCGAGAAGTGGTAACGCCGGCTCCACCACAGCAGCACGGCCAGCAGGCCGAAGGCACTCCCCGCCCCCACCAGCAGTTGCAAACCTCGGCCTGCCTCGGGGACCAGCAGCCCCAACAGGATCAGCCCCAGACCGCAGCTGCTGCTGATCCCCAGCACTTCCGGGCTGGCCAGGGGGTTGCCCGCCAGCCGCTGGACTATCACCCCCGCCTGGGCCAGCAACAGGCCGGCGGCCAGGGCACCCAGCAGCCGCGGCAGACGCCACTCCAGCAGCAGATCCGCCTCGCCGCCCCACTGCCAGCCCGATGGGCCCCGGGCCAGCATCAGCCCCAGCAGACCGGCCACGAGACTCAACCCCAGCAAGCCGCCCAGCAGGCGGGCCGGCTTCCCATGCCGGGCCGGGCCGGTCGCCGCCGAGGCCGGCGCCTCCGGCAGACTCAGCCTGAGCACCAGGGCCCCCAGCAGCGGCGCACCCAGCAGGGCCACCAGACTGCCGGTGGGGGCATCCCCCTGCAGCGGCAGGTAGCGCACCAGGGCGTCGGCCAGCAGCAGCAGGGCGGCACCGAACAGGCTGGCGGCCAGCAGACGGGGCCCCAGGCGACGGGCGCCGCTGAGGCGGGCCAGCAGGGGGGCGGCCAGGGCCACCAGGCTCACCACCCCCACCTGACTCACCACCTGGGCACTCAAGAAGATGGCCAGCCCCAGGGCCAGCAGCCGCAGGCGACCCGGCGAGGCCCCCAGGCTGCGCACCCCCTGATCCGCCATGGCCAGCAGCCCCAGGGGTCGCACCAGCAAGGCCGCCAGGACCGCCGCCACCGCCAGGGCTGGCGCCAGCTGCTGCACCGGCTGCCAGCCATCCTGGGCCAGGGAGCCGGCCAGGTGGCTGTGCAGCGCCAGCAGAGCGATATCGTGTCGCAGCATCAGCAGGGTCAGCAGGGCGCCGCAGATCAGGCTCACCAGCAGACCCGCCAGCAGCAGGGCCAGGGGTGAATAGTGGCGGCGCGCCGCCAGTCCCAGCACCAGGGCCGCCGCCAGGGCGCCGCCCCCCATGGCCAGCCACTGGCCACCCTGTTGCAGCCAGTGGGGCTGATAGAGGGTGCCCAGGGCCAGAGCCAGCAAAGCACCACCCTGGATCCCCAGGGTCTCGGGGGCCGCCAGCGGGTTGCCCAGCCCCTGTTGCAGCAAGGCGCCGGACAGCCCCAGGGCGCCACCGGCCAGCAGACAGACCACCAGCCGTGGCAGCTGGGCGTAGCGCCACTCCAGGGCCGGCCAGCTCAGCTGAGCCGGGTCGGCGTGCCAGGCGCTGGCCCACTGGGCCAGGGGCCACAGCTGCTGCAACTGCCACAGGGCCAGAGTCAGGGCCGCCAGCAGGGCCAGTCCCGCCCAGCCCAGGGCGCGGGAGGCCAGGGGCAGACGGTTGGGCAAGGTCAGGATCTGGCTGCTCATCCGGCCTCCTGGGGGTTGGGCCAGCGCTCGGCCAGCAGTTGGCTGAAGCGCAGCACGCTGGGCAGGCCGTTGCCCAGCCAGACCGCCGGCAGCCCCAGCACCCGACCGGCCTGCACCGCCGGCAACTGGCGCCACAACTGGTTGTCATCCAGCACCGACAGATCGGCAAACGGCAGGGGGTCGATGTAAAGGAGCTGCGCCTCGGGCACCTTGGCCAAGTCGGTCAGGGGCAGGTTGCTGAAGCCCCAGGCGTTGGTGGCGTCCTGCATGGCCAGGGGCACCCCGGCCGCCGCCAGGGCGCCACCGAACAGGCTCTGACGCCCCAGCACCCAGGCATGCCGCCGGTCGGCGAAGCGCAAAAGGTATAGGGGCGGCGCCTCGTGCAACTGCCGGCCCAGGCTGGCCAGGGCCGCGTCGCTTTGGGCAATTAGCGCCTCGGCCGCCGCGCTGCGACCCAGCCGGACCGCCAGCTCCCGGGTGGCCAGCTTGGCCTGCAGATAGCCATCGGGCTGCTGGGCGTCGTTGAAGGTCACCACCTGCACCGGGGCGATGCGGGCCAGTTGGGGCCTCAGGGTGGCCTGCAACGGGGCGATCAGGATGAGATCCGGTCGCAGGGCGCGGATCAGCTCCAGATTGGGCTCCATGCGCAGGCCCACATCCACCACGGCGGCCGGCATGGGCATGTCGCCGCTCCAGATGCGGTAATCGGGGATCTGGGCAAAGCCCACCGGCACCACCCCCAGGGCCAGCGCCGTCTCGCCGGATGCCCAGTCCAGGGCCACCACCCTGGGGGTGGCGAACGCGGGGACGGCGATCAGGGCCAGCAGCAGACAAAGCCAGCGCATCAGAGCACCACGCTCACCGGCTGACCGGATACCGGGTGCGGCAGCACCGTCATGGGCAGGCCATAGATGTCCGCCAGGGCGGCGCCATTCATCAGCTGAGCCGGGGTGCCGCGGCACAATAAGCGACCCTGGCGCAGGGCCACCAGATGGTCGCAGTAGCGGGCGGCCATGTTGATGTCGTGCAGCACCATGATGACCCCCAGGTTCAGCTGATGGCTGAGCCGCCGGATCAGATCCAGCACCTCCACCTGATGGGCCACATCCAGCGCCGAGGTGGGTTCATCCAGCAGCAAAAAGCGGGTCTGCTGGGCGATCAGGGTGGCCAGCCAAGCCCGCTGCCGCTCACCACCGGAGAGGGTGTCCACCAGGCGATGTCGGTAGGGCTGCATGCCGGTCAGGCTCAGGGCCTCCTCCACCGCCTGGCGGTCAGCCTCGCCGAAGCGGCCCAGCAGACCATGCCAGGGCTGACGGCCAAAGCGCACCAGCTCCCCCACGGTCAACTGATCCGTGGCGGGCGGGTGTTGCGGCAGGTAGGCCACCTGACGGGCGAACTCCCGGGTGGCGAAATCGGCCAGGGGGCGGCCGTCCAGGGTCAGCAGGCCCTGGCTGCAGGTCTGCTGGCGGGCCAGCAGCTTGAGCAGGGTGGACTTGCCGGAGCCGTTATGGCCGATGAGCCCCACCACTTCCCCCTGCACCAGGGTCAGATCCAGGGGGGCCAGCAAAAACCGTTCGCCGAGGGTAAACGCGGCCCCTTGCAGTTCAAACATGGCTCTCCTCCAAACCGGGCAGGGCCTGGGGGCAGCTGGGGCAGAGCCCCAGACCCGGCAGGCGATGGCGCTGACAGCAGATGCGACGCATGGGCTCGCTCACCCCGCCCCGGCAGCGCAGGCGCACCGGCTGGTAGAGGGGGTTGCGGCCGATAAGCCGGCTCACGGGATCGGCGGCGGCCACCGCGGGCCATTCCCGGGCCAGCACATAGGCCTGGGCGGCCTGGCGACGGCACTCGGCGGGCTCCCGCTGGGCGGGGGGCAACAACGCCAGCGCCTGCGCCAGGGGGTCGGCCGACAGATACCAGTGCCAGTAGCAGGCGGCGTTGGACCAGAGTACCCGGGGCCGACAGGCCGCCACCCGGGTCAGGGCGGCAAACCAGGGCCAGAGCCCGGTGGCCAGCAGGGGCCAGGGATCCGCACTCTGGCCAGTCGGCCCGCGGGTCTGAACGCGGGTGGGTCGCAAGGTCTCATCCAGTGCCAGATGCCAGTCACCCTGGCCGCGGCCGGTCAGGATCCAGCCTTTGAGCTGCCCCAGCAGCACCTCGAAACAGAGGCCCCGGGACCACTCGGAGGCCAGGGCCTCCTGCTGCTCCTCCGGCCAGGCCGCAAGATCCGTCACCGCCGGCAGATCGGCAAAGTGGTGCCGGCCATAGGCCAGCAACACAGCCGCCAGGGCAGCATCGGCCTCGGGCGCCAGCCAGGGGTTGGCCGCCACTCCCGTCAGGGGAGCGGCGGTCCGGGTCGGGCTCGGGGTGAAGCTAAGCCGCGCCACCTGGCTCACCTTAGAAGGTCAGGCCGGCGGTCAGAGCCAGGCTGCGGGGCGCCCCGTAGTAGCCCTGTTCCCAGTACAGGCTGTTGATGTACTTCTGATTGGCGACGTTGTTGACGTTCAACGCCAGGTAGGCATTGGGGGTGAACTGATAACGGGCCATCAGATCCAGCAGGGCGTACTGCTTCTGCCGGATTTCGGTGTTGATGCTGCTGGTGCGGTAGATGTCACCCTGCCACTTGAGGGCCGCCCCCAGCTTGAGGTCGCGGATCTTGTAGCTGGTGGCCAGCTTGACCAGCTGACGGGGCACATAGGTCAGGGCCTTGTTGCCGTCGGCATCTTCGATGGACAGCTGGGTGTAGCCGCCGGCCAGCTGCCAGTTGGGCAGCAGCTCACCGCTGGCTTCCAGCTCGTAGCCCTGGCTGGTCACGCCATCCACACCGCGGTAGTAGGTGTCGCTGGTGCCGGCACGGGTCCCGGCCGCCTCGGCCACGTTGTCCTGCTCGGAGCGGAACACGGAGACTGTGGTGTTCAGGCGCCCCTGATAGAACTCACCCTTGACGCCCCCCTCGTAGCTGACGCCTTCCATGGGATCCAGCGCATCGCCGTTCTCGTCGGCATCGGTCTGCGGGGTGAAGATGGTGGCATAGCTGGCGTAGAGCGACAGCTGCTCGGTCAGGTCATACACCAGGCCGGTGTAGGGCAGCAGCTTGCCGCTGGTCTTGCTGGCGCGGGCCTCGCCGTAGCTGACGCCCGTGCTCTCGTAGCGGGCCAGACGGCCGCCCAGGGTCCAGTGCAGGGCGTCGGTCAGGTTGAAGCGGCCGGCCAGATAGGCGCTCATCTCCTCCCGATCCCAGTCGCCGGAGAGGGAGTAGGCATCGAAGGAGGGCTTGGTGTAGCTGCCGTCCCAGCTGTCGAGATCGGCGATCTCGGTGCCGATGTCGCGGCTGTACCAGGAGAGCTCCTGCAGGTGATCCCGGGCGTATTGCAGGCCCCCCACCAGCTGGTGCTCCCGGCCGGCCAACTGCAGCGGGCCGCTGGCGTACAGGTCCACCACGTGCTGCTGGTAGTCCTGGCTGTACTGGCTGGGATAGCTGTACAGGCCGCTGCCGCTGCTGCTGTCCTTGTTGGGGGTGCCATAGACGTAGAACAACTGGCTGTCTTGCTTGGTGGTGGAGAAGTTGTAGGCCAGCTTGCCCTGCCAGCCGTTGGCCAGGGCCTGGGTCAGCTCGATGAAGTAGTTCTGCTTCTCCACGTTCCAGTAGGCCCAGTCGGTGCTGGTGCTGGTACTGGTGGCATAGTGGGTGGCGGAGCCGTCGCTGTAGTAGAGCGGCAAGGCGCCCCACAGCGGGCTGTCGGCATTGTTCTGCTGATAGTGGGCCCCCAGGGTCAGCAGGGTGCCGTCCGCCACGTCCGCTTCGATGATGCCATACAGGGTGGCCTTGTCCTTGGCGTAGCGATCCAGGTAGGACTCGCTGTCTTCCTTCACCAGCACCACGCGGCCACGCACCGTCTCGGAGGAGACCAGAGAGCCGGAGAGATCCGTCTCGACCCGGCGCTGGTCCCAGGAGCCGCCGGTGAAGCTCAGGGCCGCCTGAGTATCGTGGGTCGGGCGCTTGCGCACCAGATTGACGGTGGCGGAGGGGTTGCCGGAACCGCTCATCAGGCCGTTGGCGCCGCGCAGCACCTCCACCCGATCGTAGATGGCGGTATCCAGGTCACCGTTGAGGTTGCCGTTGATCAGGGGCAGGCCCACCCCGTCCACCTGGAAGTTGGTGATGTCGAAGCCGCGGGAGGTGTAATAGGAACGGTCGGTCTCGATGCGCTCCACCGTCACACCGGGCACATAGTCCAGCACACGGTTGATGTCGTGCTGGGCGAAGTCGTCCATCTTGTCCCGGGTCACCACGGTCACCGCCTGGGGCGTCTGCCGCTGGGTCAGGGGCAGCTTGGTGGCTGTGCTGCTGGTGCCGCCGGTGTAGGAGCCGGAGCCCTGGGTCACACCGTCATCCCCCTGGCCGCTCACCACCACGGCGGGCAGCTGGGTTGCCTCTTCAGCCTGCAGGGGGGCCGCCAGCAGCAGACTCGGAGTCCACCAGAGGGCGCGCAGCATACGGGTCAGGGGGGCAATGCGCAGGCGGTTGGCCGCCACAGCAAACTCAGACATACACCATTCCTTGTTGATTTTTGAGGGTCGGGCTCTGGCCCTTTTATTGGAAGGCGTAGTATAGAAACAAATAGGAATTGTTATCAATAAAGATGATAACGATTATTAACAAGATCTCGGTGCCGGGACCGTGATCTGGCGCCAACTGTCTCCGTCTGTGGCCGCTAGGCAGAAAAAAACCGCCTGGATAAGGCGGTTAATGGGACCCTTTTGGGGTGCTTTATGGGGCCCGCAGGCCCCTGAGGGAAAAATCCGGAAGCTTAGCCGCCGACGGCGATGCGCTTCATGTCCTTCATGTAGCCACGCAGTACCTTGCCCACCTGCTCGATGGGGTGGTTGCGGATGGTATCGTTCACCTGAACCAGCACCACGTTGTCCACGCCGTTGTCCTTGGTGGCCAGACCCTTGCCGATCACATCCAGGCTCACCTTGGGCATGATGTGCTCGCGCAGCAGGGGCACGGCGGCGTTGGCGAACAGGTAGTTACCGTATTCGGCGGTGTCGGAGATCACCACGTTCATCTCGTACAGACGCTTACGGGCGATGGTGTTGGCGATCAGCGGCAGCTCGTGCAGGGACTCGTAGTAGGCGGACTCTTCGATGATGCCGGCGGCTACCATGGTTTCGAAGGCCAGTTCCACACCCGCCTTGACCATGGCCACCATCAGGATGCCGTTGTCGAAGTATTCCTGCTCGGCGATCTGGCCGGAGAAGGCCGGAGCGTTCTCGAAGGCGCTCTTGCCGGTCTCTTCACGCCAGCCCAGCAGCTTGGCATCGTCGTTGGCCCAGTCGGCCATCATGCCGGAGGAGAAGGCGCCGCCGATGATGTCGTCCATGTGCTTCTCGAACAGCGGACGCATCAGATCCTTCATGGCCTCGGCCAGTTCGAAGGCCTTCAGCTTGGCGGGATTGGACAGGCGATCCATCATGGTGGTGATGCCGCCCTGCTTCAGGGCTTCGGTGACGGTTTCCCAGCCGAACTGCAGCAGCTTGCCGGCATAGCCCGGCTCGATGCCTTCGGCCACCATCTTCTCGTAGCAGACGATGGAACCGGCCTGCAGCATGCCGCACAGAATGGTCTGTTCGCCCATCAGGTCAGACTTCACTTCGGCGACGAAGGAGGACTCCAGCACGCCGGCGCGGTGACCACCGGTGGCGGCGGCCCAAGCCTTGGCGATGGCCATGCCTTCGCCCTTGGGATCGTTCTCCGGGTGTACGGCCAGCAGGGTCGGCACGCCGAAGCCACGCTTGTACTCTTCACGCACCTCGGTGCCGGGGCACTTTGGCGCCACCATGACCACGGTCAGATCCTTACGTACCTGGGTACCTTCTTCCACGATGTTGAAACCGTGGGAGTAGCCCAGGGCGGCGCCTTGCTTCATCAGGGGCATGACGGCCTTGACCACGCTGGTGTGCTGCTTGTCCGGGGTCAGGTTCACCACGAGGTCGGCGGTGGGGATCAGCTCTTCATAGGTGCCGACCTTGAAGCCGTTGGCGGAGGCCTGCTGGAAGGACTTGCGCTTCTCGGCGATGGCTTCGGCGCGCAGGGCGTAGGCGACGTCCAGGCCGGAGTCACGCATGTTCAGGCCCTGGTTCAGACCTTGAGCGCCGCAACCGACGATGACGACCTTCTTGCCCTTGAGGAATTCACACTCGTTGGCGAATTCGTCACGGCTCATGAAACGGCACTTGCCCAGTTGGGCCAGTTGTTGACGCAGGTTCAGGGTGTTGAAGTAGTTGGCGCCCATGTCGGCAGCTCCCTCTGACAATAAGTTGGAATTCTCGTGCCGGGGAGTCCCCCGACAACAACCGCTACACTATAGCCCAGGCAAAACATTGCTTGAAATGATATATTCGGAACGGAATGTTGCATTTTAAGGAACGTGAGCCACCGTGGATCTGCGCAACCTCGAACTCTTCATGCACCTGGCCCACAGCCTGCATTTTGCCCGCACCGCCGACGCCATGGCGGTCAGCCCCTCCACCCTGAGCCGCGCCATTCAGCGCCTGGAGCAGGAGACCGGCTGCACCCTGTTGGAACGGGACAACCGCAGCGTCGCCCTCACCCCGGCGGGCCGCCGCCTGCTGAGCTTCGCCGAACAGCTGAGCCAGGACTGGGAGCAGTTGCGCCAGGATCTGCGCCACGGCGACGAACCCTTGCAGGGCCAGCTGCGGGTGTTCTGCTCGGTGACCGCCAGCTACTTCCTGCTGCCGGATATCCTCAGCCGCTTTCGCAGCCGCTATCCCCAGCTGGAACTGCGGCTGGAGACCGGCGACCCGGCGCTGGCCATGGAAAAGGTGCTGAACGAGGAGACGGATCTGGCCATCGCCGCCCGCCCCGACGCCCTGCCCAGCAAGCTGCACTTCACCAGCCTGGCCAAGATCCCATTGGTGTTCATCGCTCCCCGCGGCCCCAGCCCGGTGAGCCGCTTCCTGCCGGAGGGCGAACCGGATTGGGAGCGGCTGCCGCTGATCCTGTCCAGCCAGGGCCTGGGGCGCAAGCGCTCGGAGCAGTGGTTTCGCAACAAGGGCATCAGCCCCAACCTGTACGCCGAGGTAGCGGGCAACGAGGCCATCGTCAGCATGGTGGCCCTGGGCTGCGGCGTCGGCCTGGTGCCCGAGGCGGTGCTGGATCACAGCCTGCTGGGGGACAAGGTGCGGGTGCTGCCGGTCTTCCCGGCCCTCAAGCCGTTCGACGTGGGGCTGTGCGTGCAGAAGCGCCGGCTGGACGAGCCCCTCATCCGCGCCTTCTGGGAGACGGCCCACCAGGAGCGCTGACCAACAAGATCACTGACAAAGTTGTTAATACTTGGTTAATCTTGGCGGTGCAGACTCACTTCGTTATCCCATGCCAAGGAGCCCTCATGAAGAAGACACTGCCCGCCCTGTGTGCCAGCCTGTTGCTGGCCGCCGGTTTGTTCAGCACCCCCGTCCTGGCCGACTCACCGGTCGAACAAGATATGCAAGCCATGGCCAAGGCGTTCAAGGCCGCCAACAACGCCGCCGACGCCGCCCAGCTGCAGACCAGCCTGGAGCAGCTCAAGGCCGCCGCCACCCACGCCAAGGGCGAGGTGCCGAAAAAGTTCAAGGATGAGGCCGCCGACGGTCCCAACCGCCAGGCCTATCAACAGGGGCTGGATGAGCTGATCGGCCAGGTGGACCAGGCCCTGGGCCTGGTCAAGGACGGCAAGCAGGACGAGGCCAAGGCCCTGCTGGATACCCTCAACAGCACCAAGCGCACCTATCACAAGAAGCTGGGCGTCTAAGCACCCGGAAATGCGAACAGGCCCCGACGGGGCCTGTTTTGTTTTGGACGCCTAACTGCCCGCGAAAAAATAGCCATATGTGACCGCGCTCTGCAGCCAAACGACTCCAACCTCGTTAGGATACGCGGCTCACACGGGAGTGATGAGACGACAGGGACGTGGTGCAAGCAGCAGGCTGGGAGCTGAAACCCATGGGCGGTAGCTTGGACGCCATGGCCTGCACGGAACCGGTGGGCCGAAGTGGAGCTATAAATGGACGAATTCAATCTGAGTCGGTTTATCGCGGCCCAAGCTCAGGGGGTTTACGCCTCAGCGCTGGCGGAGTTGCAGCACGGACGAAAGGTTGGCCACTGGATGTGGTTCATCTTTCCTCAGCTCAAGGGCCTGGGGCACAGTGCAACCAGCGAGTATTACGGCATCAGCAACCTGGACGAAGCCGTTGCATACCTTGCCGATGCGGTGCTGGGCGCCCGGCTTATGCAATGTACGGAAACCCTATTGTTGCTGCCCGGCCACTCGGCCGAAGCCCTATTGGGTTACCCGGACAACCTTAAACTCTTATCGTCGCTGACCCTGTTTGAACAGGCCGCTGGCCAAGACGGCACGTTTACGGCGGCACTCGACAAGTACTATCAGGGCCAGCGGGATCAAAAGACGCTTGCGCTACTTCGGCATGCAAAGGCATGACGACAGCTCAAACGCCCCACCACTCAAACCTTAGGGCAGAGGATGCTTGAATTTATCGATGCAACATCAAATATATTGATGCTGTTTTTCTTTTGGGTAGGGATACCGGCGTTATTGATATCCATGTTGTGCATCGTCGGATTTCAATACACAGGCAGACCGAGCTTAATTCTAGCGCTGACGGGTTTTATCGCGCTTGCCGGTTTTATCATCAGCTTAAACTTGCGTGGATTGGTGTCCGGCGAAACATTATCCATCGGCAGGCTGGGGCCAACCATGATTAACAGAGCAGATGGCGAGATAAAATACTGGATCACAACGGCGCTATGGTTTTCCACTTCGCTCCCGTTGCTTGCCTATTGTATTAAAAAATTCTTTGTTCTTATTTTTAAGCCAAAACTCAAAACACGGGACAAACCATAACCGGGCCATTCAGTTGTTTGTCTGCCCCCTAGCACCGCATCGCGATTCCCCCCCACACCCGACCGGCTCGGCGGCGCCGCCGGGTCTGTGGCTCAATGCCAAATGCCGCACCTCAGCCTCCAGAGCAAGGCGCTTGGCCAGGAGCTAAGCCGATCACCTCAACGCAAGGACGCACGATGGAAGAGAACCGTTTTTTTAACTATGTCTGGCGGATCAACGGCCTGCTGTTACTGCTGGCGGGACTGCTGGCCTTGGCCCTGCTGGCGTTTGCCGGCTATCAGATCTATGAACAGAGCAGCCGGGGTCACCAAAACAGCCTATCGCTGACGGACGCAGAACCGGCCCCGCCGACGCAACTGGGCACCTCCCTGGCCATCGCCGGTACCCCCTATGTGATGATGCCCTTGTTGGCGGATCCGGCGGATAAACCCGGCTACTTCAGCAAGTCCGGCGCCGACGCCAGAAACTACCTGTTCATCGACGGCCAGCGGCAGACCCTGCACTGGCTGCTGGCGCACAACGACCACCTGATCGTCGGCTCAGATCTGCTCTCCGAACTGGGCTGCTGCGCTGACAACCGCACCATCCGGGCCATCCTCTATCAGGTGGTGACGACAGACAGCGACGGCGACCACAGGCTCAGCCACCGGGACGCCATCACCCTGGCGCTCTCCCGGGCCGATGGCAGCGGTTACCGCGTTCTGATCCCGGCGGTGGACCGCCTACTGGGTCAGCAGACCCTGGATGACCACACATTGTTACTGCTCTACCAGAAGCAGGGCGTCGGCTATGCCGCCTGGATCTCGCTGACCGATCTCGCCCTGCTCAAGGAGCAGCCCCTGCCCAAGATCGGTGACCCAACGCCTTAAGGGGATGCTGCCGCTCACCCTTGGCGTTATGCTGGCCGCCCTCCCTCCCCACCCCGGAGTCTGTCGTGAAGATTCAGCTCGACCCGCTGCAGGACCAGGCCGTCATCGCACTGCTGAGTGAACATCTGGCGGACATGTACGCCAACTCGCCGCCGGAGAGTGTGCACGCCCTGGATGTGGCCGCCCTGCGGGCGCCCAACATCACCTTCTGGAGCGTCCGGGAGCAGGGAGAGATCCTGGGCTGCATCGCCCTCAAGCGGCTGGCTGACGACAGCGGCGAGATCAAGTCCATGCGCACCCGCGCCCACAGCCGGGGCCGCGGCATCTCCGCCGCCCTGCTGCAAACCCTGCTGGACGAGGCCCGTCGGCGCGGCTACCGCAACCTGTACCTGGAGACCGGCATCCAGCCGTTTTTTACCCCGGCCCACAGCCTGTACCACAAGTTCGGCTTCGCGCCCTGCGGCCCGTTCGCCGACTATGGCCCCGATCCCAACAGCTGCTTTATGCGGCTGTCACTCGCCTGTCCTCAGGAGACCCCCATGTTTATCGTCTCGCTGACCTATGTTGTCGAACTGACTCAAATTGAAACGTACCTGCCGGCCCATATCGCCTGGCTGGAACGCGGCTATGCCGCCGGTCTCTTCCTGGCGTCCGGCCGCAAGGTACCGCGCACCGGCGGCATCATACTGGCCCAGGCGGACAGCCTGGCCAGCCTGGAGGCGGCGCTGGCGGAGGATCCCTTCCAGCGCCATGGCCTGGCCCGCTATACGGTGACCGAGTTTATTCCCAGCAAGACGGCACCGGCGCTGGCCGATCTGCAAGTTGCCGGCTAACAGGATTAACTTTCCTTTACATACAATGACTTGCCAGCTTACACCGGGATTTTTATAAAGGACGAACTTGGGACGCCCGCCGGGCCGCCCCCTCTTGTTTCGGCAATCTTGGTGGTAGATGAACGCATTACGACCCCTATGCTGGCTGTTGTTCGTGAGCCTGTGGTGCTGTCTGGTCGAGTCCGCCGCGCAGGCCGATGAGGACGCCTGCAAGGCGAGCTTTATCCGCTGGATGGTGGTGCAGCAGGTACACTTTGCCGATCGCGCGGCCAGCGTGCGCTCCCGTCGCCAGGCCGAGCGCAACATAGACAGGGTGCGGGCCGCCTACGCCCAGGACAGCAGCTTCTGCGGCGCCATGGCGGTGGCCGCCCGCCAGCCGCCCTTCACCGGCGAGCTAAGCGCCCATCAGGGCGAGATCCAGGCCTTCAGCCAGGCGTTTCGCCATTAGCGGCCCCCTCTCCCTGCCAACAATTTTTCATTACGACTCAGCGGCTTGCTCTCGGCTAACACTTCGTCACTTGCGCTAAGCAAACGCAACTCGTATAACGCCGCCTTCCCGTTGCGTCTTGCGCGCAACGTCTCCCCTCTGTTCAGACCCGACGAGCCCAGCGATGCAACCCAGATCCCGACCCACACGGCTGTTGTTACTCTGTGCCTTGTTCGGCGCCCTGCCTGGTCCCAGCCAGGCCGCACAGCCAGGGGACGAAGGCCGCTGCCGGCAGCAGTTTGTGCAGTGGATGTTGGCCCAGCAGGCCAACTTCTCCGATGCCAGCGCCAACGCCCAGGTTCGCAGGCAGGCCGAGCGGCGCATCGATCAGGCCCGGCTGGCATATGCCCAGCAGTCCAGCTTCTGCGCCGCCATGGCGGTGGCCAGCCACTCGGACAATCAGATCACGACCCTGGCGGCCCGCTTCGGCGAGGTGCAATCCTTCGACCGGCAGCGCTAGGCGCCGCACTCCCCCCGACCTAGATCCCATCGCGGCGAAATCCAGCCCTTACGCCAGGCGGTTCGTCCCTAGCCGGCGTCCTTGTTGCCGGCCGACATCAGGGTCTTCATCAGATCCAGCGGCAGGGGAAAGACGATGATCTTGCTGTTATCGCCGGAGATCTCGGTGAGGGTCTGCAGGTAGCGCAGCTGGATGGCCTGGGGCTGGCCGGCCAGGGTGGCCGCCGCCTCCACCAGCTTCTGCGACGCCTCCACCTCGCCCAGGGCGTGGATCACCTTGGCCCGCCGCACCCGCTCGGCCTCGGCCTGACGGGCGATGGCCCGGATCATGGAATCATCCAGATCCACATGCTTGATCTCCACGTTGGCCACCTTGATGCCCCAGTTGTCGGTGCCTTGATCCAGGATTTTCTGCAGGTGGGCATTGAGGGCCTCCCGCTCCGCCAGCAGGGCATCCAGCTCATGCTGCCCCAGCACGGAACGCAAAGTGGTCTGGGCCAGCTGGCTGGTGGCCTCCAGGTAGTGCTCCACGTTGATGATGGCCTTCTGGGGATCCACCACCCGGAAGTAGACCACAGCGTTGACCTTGATGGTGACGTTGTCCCGGGAGATGACGTCCTGACTGGGCACGTCCATGGTGACGATGCGCAGATCCACCCGCACCATCTGTTGGATGAAGGGCACCACTATGATGAGCCCGGGCCCCTTGACCCGGTAGAAGCGGCCCAACAAGAAGATAACCCCGCGCTCGTATTCGCGCAGGATGCGAAAGGTGCTGATCAGCAGACCGAGCAGCAGCACGGTCAGCAGCAGCGGGAACAGGTTCAATGCCAACATCAGCGTCTCTCCTCATCAGATGAATGGTGCGAAGGCGGCTCCGCCTCCGGCCAGGGGGCCACAGTCAGCCGCAGGCCCTCCACCGCCAGGATCCGGACCCGCTGACCGGCCCGCAACGGCACGGCGCAGCGCGCCTGCCAACTCTCCCCACCCCACTGTACCCGCCCCTCGTCCTGCCAGGTCCCCAGCACCCGTGCCGGCTGCCCCAGCATGCCATCGGTGCCGGAGACCAGGCCGCCGCGCCGCTGGCGCCACACCATCCGCAGCACCACCAGCATCAGCAGCACGGCGCTGGCCGCGCAGGCGGCGATCAGCGGCCAGGCCACCCGGTAGACCGCATCGGCGCTGTCAAACAGCAGCACGGAACCCAGCACGAAGGCGAGCAGGCCGCCCACCCCCACCAGGCCGAAGCTCGGCAGCAGGGCCTCCACCACCAGCAGCACCAGCCCCAGCAACAGCAGGGCCAGGCCGGTATAGTTGAGGGGCAGCAGCTGCAGGGCGTAGAGCCCCAGCAGCAGGTAGGCGATATTGGGATCCGAGATGGCGGTGAGAAACTGCATGCGCCAGTCGGGGTGGCGCAACCGAGGGACCAGCTCCTGGCTGGCCAGCCGCCGGGTGCCCTCGGCCAGCAGAACGGTGCGGCCATCCAGCTGGCGCAGCAGATCCGGCACATCCTGGGCAATCAGATCTATGAC
Organism: Pseudaeromonas aegiceratis; assembly: GCF_046254905.1. Lineage (GTDB taxonomy): Bacteria > Pseudomonadota > Gammaproteobacteria > Enterobacterales > Aeromonadaceae > Pseudaeromonas > Pseudaeromonas aegiceratis. The sequence goes on along the minus strand of NZ_CP158016.1, from coordinate 86,500 downwards.
CCCCTCGGCAAGGGCCTGCTCGGCGGTGAGGGTGGCGGCATCACGCACCGCCCGCTCGGCCCACTGGGCATTGCGCCCACGCAGTTGGGCCAGGCTGTGGATATAGGCCAGGGCATCGTTGAGCTGCTTGTGGGCCAGGGTATCGGCCTGGCTGGGGGTCTTGGCCGGCGTATCCGCCGGCGGCGGGCTGCCGGGGGGGCCTATCATGACCGGGGTGGCGGCCCCCAGGTGGGTGGCGGGGGCCATGGCGGCCACGTGGCTGGCATAGAGGATGTAGGTACCGGCGGAGGCGGCCCTGGCCCCCTGAGGGGCCACATAGGTGACCACAGGCACCGGAGAGGCCAGGATGGCCTGGTTGATGCTGCGCATCGACTCGCTCAGGCCCCCCGGGGTATCCAGCAACAGCAGCACCAGCTCGGGCCTGGGTTCGGCGCGGGCCGCGGCGGCCAACTCCTCACTCACATACAGGGCCACGCCGGGACCGATGGCGCCCTGCACCTGCAACTGCCAGTAACTGCCCTGCCCCCAGGCGGGCAGGCAGCTCAGCCACCACAGCCAGCAAACCAAGCAGCGCCACATGGTCATGCCCTCACCTCAGACACCCTAGAGTGATCCTAGGTCGGGCCGGCCTTTTGTTCCTGTTTTCTGCCGGCGGGCTAGACCAGCAACGCCAGCCCCAGGGCCCGCCGCACCCGGGCCACCAGGTCCCCCGTCACAACCCGCGCCCTGTCCGTGCCCTGTTGCAGCACCCGGACCAGCTCGCCCTTGTCCGCCAGATAGGCCGCCCGCCGGGCACGGATCGGCTCCAGCAAGGTCTGCAGCTCGTCATTGAGCAGGCGTTTCAACACCACGTCCCCCAGGCCGCCGCGCTGGTAGTGGGCCTTGAGCTCGCTCACCCGCGCCTCGTCGGCGCAGAAGGCATCCAGGTAGCTGAACACCACGTTGCCTTCCACCTGCCCCGGATCGTTGACCCTCAGGTGGTTGGGGTCCGTGTACATCTTCATCACCGCCGCCTGCACCTCGTCCGCCGGCGCACCTAGCGTGATGCCGTTGCCCAGTGACTTGGACATCTTGGCCTGGCCGTCTATGCCGGGCAGCCGGCTCACCTTACCCAGCATGGCCTGGCACTCGGTGAGCACGGGGGTACCGACGATGCGGTTGAAGGCCCGCACTATCTCGTTGGTCTGCTCGATCATCGGCAGCTGGTCGTCCCCCACCGGCACCAGGTTGGCACTGAAGGCGGTGATGTCCGCCGCCTGGCTCACCGGGTAGGTGAGAAAGCCCGCCGGCAGCGAGCGCTCAAAGCCCTTCTGGGCGATCTCGCTCTTCACCGTGGGATTGCGCTCCAGGCGGGAGACGGTCACCAGGTTGAGGTAGTATAGGGTCAGCTCGGAGAGGGCCGGCAGGGCCGATTGCAGGCAGAGGGTGGTCTTGGCCGGATCTATGCCCACCGCCAGATAGTCCGCCACCACGTTGAGTATGTTCTCGCTGATCTTGGCCGGGTTGTGGCCGTTGTCGGTGAGGCCCTGCAGATCCGCCACCAGCACCGTCTGGTCGTGCAGCGCCTGCAGCTCGACCCGCTGGCGCAATGAGCCGACGTAGTGACCCAGATGCAGAGGACCGGTGGGACGATCCCCGGTGAGAATGGTTTGACGCATGTCTGTCTCCTTGACACTAACGGCGCCAATCCGAGCCCAAATAAAGATGCCGCCCGGATTGGCGGCATGAATGAAAATCGGGTGTGGATTCTCCTGGCCGCCGCTAGAAGCGGCGCCACCACGCAGAGGATGAGGAGAAACCAGGTTGCATTTGCATGGGCCCACGCTACACCCGCAACCTGCGCGGGATCAAGAAAGAATCCCGCCAAGGGTGAGGGAGGCCGCAGCATTGCGGATCCGGCGACAAAAACGTGTAAACTATCGCCGGTTTCGCCCGGGCTGGGTGTGCCCGGGACCACAGGTTTTAACCCTCGACTCTTAGGAACTTAAACCGATGAAAAACATCAATCCGACCCAGACCAAGGCCTGGAAAGCGCTGGAAGCTCACTTCGCCGCCAACAAGGATCGCCAGCTCAAGCAACTGTTCGCGGCCGATCCGGCCCGTTTTGACAAGTTTTCCACCACCTTCGGCGCTGACGTTCTGGTGGACTACTCCAAAAACTTGATCACCCAGGAAACCCTGGATCTGCTCATCGACCTGGCCAAGGAAACCGATCTGGCCGGTGCCATCGACGCCATGTTCAACGGCGAGAAGATCAACCAGACCGAGGGTCGCGCCGTGCTGCACGTGGCGCTGCGTAACAAGGCCGACCGTGAGATCAAGGTTGATGGCAAGGATGTGATGCCGGAAGTGAAGGCCGTGCTGGCCAAGATCAAGGGCTTCTGCGAGAAGGTCATCGGTGGCGAGTGGAAGGGCTACACCGGCAAGCCCATCCAGCACGTGGTCAACATCGGTATCGGCGGTTCCGACCTGGGCCCCGTGATGATCTGTGAGGCCCTGCGCCCTTACAAGAACCACCTGCAGATGCACTTCGTCTCCAACGTGGACGGTACCCACATCGCCGAGACCCTGAAGCAGGTCGATCCCGAAACCACCCTGTTCCTGGTGGCCTCCAAGACCTTCACCACCCAGGAAACCATGACCAACGCGCACACCGCCCGCGACTGGTTCCTCAAGCATGCCGGTGACAAGGCCCACGTGGCCAAGCACTTCGCCGCCCTGTCCACCAATGGCAAGGCCGTGGCCGAGTTCGGCATCGACACCAATAACATGTTCGAATTCTGGGACTGGGTCGGCGGTCGTTACTCCTCCTGGTCTGCCATCGGCATGCCCATCGCCCTGTCTGTCGGCTTCGACAACTTCGATGCCCTGCAACGCGGCGCCTTCGAGATGGACAAGCACTTCGCCACCACCGACTTCGCCCAGAACATCCCTGTGCTGCTGGCCCTGATCGGGATCTGGTACAACAACTTCTACGGTGCCGAAACCGAAACCATCCTGCCCTACGATCAGTACATGCACCGCTTCGCTGCCTACTTCCAGCAGGGCAACATGGAGTCCAACGGCAAGTTCGTGGATCGCAATGGCAACCCGGTGGACTACCAGACCGGCCCCATCATCTGGGGTGAGCCGGGCACCAACGGCCAACACGCCTTCTACCAGCTGATCCACCAGGGCACCAAGCTGATCCCCAGCGACTTCCTGGCCCCGGCCATCAGCCACAACCCGATTGGCGATCACCATCCCAAGCTGCTGGCCAACTTCTTCGCCCAGACCGAGGCCCTGGCCTTCGGCAAGAGCAAGGAACAGGTGGAAGCCGAGTTCGTCGCCGCCGGCAAGACCCTGGAGCAGGTCAAGGACCTGGTGCCCTTCAAGGTATTCGAAGGCAACCGTCCCACCAACAGCATACTGTTCAAGAAGCTGACCCCGGAAACCCTGGGTGCCCTGATCGCCATGTACGAACACAAGATTTTCGTGCAAGGCGCCATCTGGAACATCTTCTCCTTCGACCAATGGGGCGTGGAGCTGGGCAAGCAGCTGGCCAACAAGATACTGCCGGAGCTGAACACCAGCGAAACCGTCAGCAGCCACGACTGCTCCACCAACGGCCTGATCAACACCTGGAAGGCCTGGAAGTAAGCATCGGACCCTTCACCGGCCAGCCGGCCGGTGACCTCCAAGACAAAAAAGCCGCCTCATTGAGGCGGCTTTTTTTATTGCCGTCACGTGCGCTTAACGCAGCCCGGCGCGGTAGATCTGGTGGATCCCCAGCAGCCCCAGGGGATGCTGCCGCTCATCCACCACCGGCAGCGCCGTGATGTTGTGTTGGTGCAGCCGGGCCAGAGTTTCGGCGGCCAGCTCGTCCGGTTGGGCGACCACGGGGGAGCGGGTCATCAACTCGGCCAGCGGGGTCGTCATGGGCAGGTCCCGCTCCAAGGCACGGCGTAAATCGCCATCGGTGAACACCCCCACCAGGGGCGCATCCACCGCCCCCACCAGCAGCAGACCGCAGCCGCCGCGGCTGAGGATCAGGATGGCCTCCTTCAGGGGCGTGTCCGCCGGGCACAGGGGCAGATAGGCCCCCGACTCCAGCAGGTCGCTGTTGCGCAGCAACAGCCGGGCCCCCAGGCTGCCGCCGGGGTGGGAGACGGCGTAGTCCTGCTCATCGAACTGGCGCACCTGCATGGCGGCAATCGCCAGGGCATCCCCCATCATCAGGGTGTTGAGGGTACTGGAGGTCGGTGCCAGCCCCAGGGGACAAGCCTCCTGCCGCGCACCTATGTCCACCAGAAAGTCGGCCTGCTTGGCGAGAAAGGAGTCCGCCCGCCCGGTAAAGCCGATCACCTGCACCGTCTTGCGCTTGATGAGCGGCAGCATGGTCTTGAACTCCTGCGCCTCGCCGGAGTTGGAGATCATGAGCACCAGATCCCCTTGGCTTATCATGCCCAGATCGCCGTGCAGCGCCTCGGCGGGATGGACGAAAAACGCCGGCGAGCCGGTCGATGCCAGGGTGGCGGCGATCTTCTTGCCGATGTGACCGGACTTGCCGATGCCCGTCACCACCACCTTGCCCCGACAGGCCAGGATGGCCTGACAGGCCCCCACAAACCCATCCCCCACCCGATCGACCAAACTGCTGGCCTCCGCCAGCTCGACGCTGAGGGTGTCCAGCGCATAGCCTCTGATCTGTTCTTGCATGGTTACAACCTGTCTGAAATGGCCGGCCGGATTGTCATACCAGCATCACCTGGATGCCATGTTGCTCCAGGGCGGCCTTATCCTCCGTACTGAGGCCGGCATCTGTGATGACGATATCTATCTTGTCGATGGGCACCACCACGTTGGGGGTGCGACGGCCGAACTTGCTGGAGTCGGTGACCACCACCACCTGGCGGGCCGAGCTGCACATGGCTCGGCTCACCGCATAGGCTTCGTTGAAGGTGGTGGTGCCCTGGGTGACATCGAAGCCGTCAGCCCCGATGAACAGCTTGTCGAAACTGAACACCTGGAAAGCCTGCTCCGCCTGGCTGCCGTGAAAGGAGGCCGAATGCCGGCGATAGGTACCGCCGGGCATCAGCAGGGTGATATTGCTGTCCAACGCCGCCGCCTCATTCATGATGTGCAGGCTGTTGGTCATCAGCTTGAGGGCGACCCGGCCGGCGAGCCAGGGCACCATCTGCAGCGTGGTGCTGCCACTGTCGAGGATGATGGACTCGCCGTCCTGTACCAGGCTGGCGGCCAGGGCGCCGATCCGTTGCTTGATGCTGAGGTTGAGGTTGGTCTTCTCATCCATGGTGTGGTCTTCCAGCTGGGCATTGGTGAATACCTCGGCCCCGCCATATCGCCGGATCACCCGCTGGGACTGCTCCAGGTAGCGCAAGTCACTGCGCACCGTCGCCCCCGTGATGTTGAAGTGATCCGCCAGCGCGTTGACCGACGTCCTGCCATGCTCGCGCAGATACTGGACCAGACTTTCACGGCGAGCTTCAACTGACATACCAGATCCTTGATGACGATGTTAGGTTCGAAAATGTACCGCCTTTTTTTCAAATTGAAAACAAACCGCAGCCAGCAACCTTCACTTAGTTGATAAAGCGCAAACAAGTGCCTCGCGCACCGGCGCATCCAGGGTCGCCAGACAGTGGTCACTCAGCGGCAGCCGGGCATGCACCAGCTCGCTCAGCGGCTTGGGCCGGGTGAACACCGTCAGGCCGCGCATGGTCCTGGCGTCCACGATCACCCCGTTGGCGTCATGGGCCAGCACCACCAGGGTGCGTGGTCGCCAGCGGGACGAGGTCTTGCCGATTTTCACAATGCCCTTGAGGCTCATCTGCTGCAGCATGCGGTTAAACGCCTTGAGCTGCAGCAGCCCCAGACAGATCTGCATCGCCCAGGCAACCAGCGCAATCACGATAAGGGTGGTGGGTGCATCCATGAAAAACCTCACTTAGTTCAATAGGGAAAAAATGGCAGTGGCCAGGTACCCACTGCCAAAACGTGTAGCTCCTCAGGAAAGCAGGGCTCGCCGCGCTGTCAGAACATCACCTGCCCACCTGTGATGTTGATGGACTGGCCGGTGCAATAGGCCGCCGCATCGCTGGCGTAGAACTTGAGAACGTTCAGCACGTCCTGAAAGTCACAGCCCCGCTTGAGCGGTACCTTGTCGATGTACACCTGCTCCACCTGATCCTCCGGGATACCCAGCTTGACGGCATATTGCGGCTTCAGGGACTGGAACATGGGGCTCTTGAGCAGGTTGCCCAGCATCAGGGAATGCACAGTGATGTTGTGCTCGGCCAGATCCAGGGCCAGGGACTGGGTCAGCCCCACCCCGCCAAACTTGGCGGCGGAGTAGGCGGAGTTGTGCTTGGAGCCCACCTTGCCGGATTTGGAGTTGATCTGCAGGATGCGCCCGCCGCGTTGCTCCCGGATCATGATGCGGGACACCTCGCGGGCACAGAGAAAATAGCCGGTCAGGTTGATGGCCAGGGAGCGTTGCCAGGCATCCAGCGGGAAGCTGTCGATCTTCGAGGCGGACGCCGTCCCGGCGTTGTACACCAGCAGGTCGATGCGGCCGAAGCGCTCATCCACCACGCCGACCAGCCGGGCCACATCCTCTTCCTGGGTGGCATTGACCTGTACCGCCATCACTGTCTCGCTGCCATGGAGCTGGGCGATCTCGGCCGCGGTCTGGCGCGCGCTGTCGCCATCCACGTCGGCCACCACCACCCGATAACCATCATCGGCCAATCCCTTTGCCAGGAAGGCCCCCAGGCTTTTCCCCGCACCAACTACCAGCGCTACTTTAGACATGTTAGTCTCCTATTGCAGTATCTCGCGCCCCTCTGCACCGGAGCGGCCAAACTCGGTGGTGCAGAGGGTGCCGTGAGTTTTAGAAATTCCGTTCAAAAATGAGTTGGGTCCCGACCCCCAGCTCCTGCGGACAAGCGCCGTGGACATGGACGGTTCCCGGGTATTCGGCTTGCCGGCCACCATCGAAGCGGATGGTGATGTGTCCCAGCTCGCCCAGATTTTGATTGACCACGTCACCAACCGCAGTAATGGGATAGCGGTTGTTACCGAGCACAAAGAACCCCCCCACCGCTATCTCCCCTTGCAACTCGGCACGCGGGTGAATGAAGCAGTAATCAGCAACATCTTCCGGTGCGTTATCGTTGAACAGGATCATCATGTTGTCGTTGAGGGCTTCGGTGGCGAATTCACCGATCTTGGTCACTTGAGTACGGTAGAACATAGTCATATCAATCCTCTAAACAGTTACTGATAGATAAAGAGTGAGACGAACCAGGCCAGCGCCACCGTCGGTGCCCCCGTCAGGAAACGGGAGTAGAGCACGGACGGCACACCGATCTGAACAGTCTCCGGTTTGGCTTCCGCCAGACTCAACCCAACGGGGATGAAGTCACAGGCCGCCTGGGAGTTGATGGCAAACAGTGCAGGCAACGCCAGGTGGGGAGGAATGTTGCCAAGCCCGATCTGAGTACCCACCAGGACACCGATAACTTGCGCGATAACCGCACCCGGGCCGAGGAAGGGCGACAAGAAGGGGAAGGAGCAGATCAGCGACAGCGTGATCAGCCCGATGGGACTCTTGGCCAGCGGGATCAGTGCGTGCGCAATCACATCACCGACACCGGACGCCATGATCACCCCGATCAACATGGAGACGAACGCCATGAAGGGGATGATGGAGCGCAGCACTGTCTCAGTGGTATCACGACCCGCCTGGAAGAAGGTGGCCATGATGCCCCCCATGCCGATACCGATACGCGCCAACAGGCTGTCGCTCTGTTCTGACAACTTCTTGCTGCTGTCATAGGTTGGCGCGTCGCTCACCGGCTGGCGCTGGGTTGGCACCGGCGCCATGACGACATCGTCGTTCTCCTGCAGATGGATGTTGGCCGTCTTGACGCCTGAGACATAGATATCCTCGACAATGAACTGGGCCATGGGGCCGCTCTTGCCGGTGGAGTGAATGTTCACCGTCGGAATGTGCTTCTTGGGGTACAGGCCGCAGCGCAGGGTGCCGCCGCAATCGATCACTGCCACCGCGATTTCATCGTCGGGGATGGAGGTCTTGAAGCCATCCACCGCTTCCAGACCGGACAACGCCACCATGCGATCGACGATGTCGGGACGGGTGCCAGCGGTGATGTAGAGGATTTTCTTGTTAGGCTCAACGGGGATGAACAGTGGGCCGCCCCAGCCGCCTTCGCCCTTGGTGATGTAGAGAGTGTTCGCCATGATGATGCTCCTTAGGCGGCTGCGCCGATCTGTACCTGGGTACTCAGGCTGATACCTTGCTGACGTTCCACAAAAGCCGTCGTCATGTCGGTTATCCAGCCACGGAAGAAGTTGCTCACCAGCCCCACCAGCAGATAGCTAGTGGCCAGCGGCGCCAGGGGCAACCCCAGTTGCGTCAAGCCATTGGCAATCCCCAGGTAGACGAACAGCTCGCCAGGGTTGATATGCGGGAACAGGCCGTTCATGGAGTGGCAGCTGTATGACGCGGCCGCATAGTATGAAGGCTTGTAACGCTCCGGCAGGAACCGGCCCAGGCTCAGTGTCATGGGGTTCATGAACACGAAGGTGCCGATCACAGGCAGGATCAGATAGCGGGAAATCGGGTTGCCGGCGCTCTTGGCTGCCAGACGTTCCACGCGTTCCTGACCGATGAAGGCAATCAGGGCATTCATCGCCACCATCAAAGAGATCAGAAGAGGCAGAATGCCGGTGACCATGCCGACAAATACATCGCCTCCCTTTTGGAATAGTCCGATAAACCATTCCGCTGCATGAATAATGAAATCCATGTTGTCGTCCTCAAATTGAGTTCATTGGTTGAAGGGGCACACGGGCCGGCTCGCCCGTGTTAGCTACCTGAGCCACTGATAGCTAACAGACTCAGCAGTTCCGGCCAGTTGATATTTTCACAATGAACGACATTTATCAGCGATCTATTTTCACACCGTGATATTGGCAACACTTTTTCTGCCAGGGCCGCCGGGATGGAGGCCCCATCATCCGGATACCCAGGCGTTGGCCACCGGTGATCCCCCTGTCAACCCGCCCCATCAGCCAAGCTGAAACGTTCAACTATGTACCCAAACGAGACGTGAAAACGGTTGCGAAAGAGGCCATTGACGTGCCCACACCCAGGAAAAATTATTTAATCTCCTGATAAATATCATCTTTTTATTACAAAGACCCGCCCCGGGTCCTCCCGGTCAGGCTTGTCACTACAGAGTTCCAATCTGCCAAGACGAAAAAAAGGAGCTGAATCGCAAGCTGCCGGATTGAAAGGCAAAACTCGCAAACGCAATCGAGGAAGGAAAGTTGAAAAGACTGACCAGGAGATCACACCAAGTTGAAAACAATGACTTTCAATTCGCATGAAATGAAAACAGCGGTCGGGGGTCGCGCCGCACCACAGGCAGGCGCGTCATGCTGGCGACGAAGCCCCGCAGCCGCCTCGGACGGGGCCCGCCCAGGGAATGCGCCTATTTGGCTCCCAGCTTCACCCAGCATTGCACCAAATTAGCTCAAGCTAAAGCTGCCCCAATTGAGTGCAGTTCACGGCTCCGCCTGTGACCATGGGGGTTTGGCCAAGCTGGCACAGCCCTTGTATGGCATCTGTCCTGAACGCCGGATTTCACCGGCCATCACGGAGGATACGCCATGACCCCAGCTCGTTGCCCGTCTGTTGTTCGCCCGTTGTTTACCCTGATCGCCGCCGCCTGTGCCGCCGGCCCTGCCTTTGCCCTGGACATGAGCAAGGGGGAAGGGGTGCTGGATATCATCGCCTGGCCCGGCTACATAGAGCGCGGCGACACCGACAAGGCCTACGACTGGGTCACCGGCTTCGAGAAGGAAACCGGCTGTGAGGTGCGGGTGAAGACCGCCGCCACCTCCGACGAGATGGTCTCCCTGATGGCCAAGGGCGGCTACGACCTGGTCACCGCCTCCGGCGACGCCTCCTTGCGCCTCATCTACGGCAAGCGGGTGCAGCCCATCGACCCCAGCCTGATCCCCAACTGGGACAAGGTGGATCCGCGCCTCAAGGACGCTCCCTGGCATACGGTGGCCGGCCAGCACTACGGCACCCCCTACCAGTGGGGCCCCAACGTGCTGATGTACAACACCGCCGTGTTCAAGGAGGCCCCCACCAGCTGGGCCGTGTTGTTCGAACCCCAGGCCCTGCCGGACGGCAAGCCCAACCAGGGTCGGGTGCAGGCCTATGACGGCGCCATCTACCTGGCAGACGCCGCCCTCTACCTCAAGCACGCCAAGCCCGAGCTGGGCATCCAGGATCCCTACGAGCTGACCGAGACCCAGTACCAGGCGGTACTGGATCTGGTGCGCAAGCAACACCCCCTCATTCACCGCTACTGGCACGACTACAACGTGCAGATGAGCGACTTCAAGAACGAAGGGGTGGTGGCCTCCGGCGCCTGGCCCTTCCAGGTGAACACCCTGCAGGGGGAAAACCAGCCCATCGCCTCCACCATACCGGTGGAAGGGGCCACCGGTTGGGCCGATACCACCATGCTGCATGCCCAGGCCGCCCACCCGGTGTGCGCCTACAAGTGGCTGAACTGGTCCCTGGAACCCAAGGTGCAGGGTGACGTGGCCGCCTGGTTCGGCTCCGTGCCCTCGGTACCCGCCGCCTGCAAGGCCTCCAGCCTGCTGGGCGAGAGCGGCTGCCAGACCAACGGCTACGACAACTTCGACAAGATCGCCTTCTGGAAGACTCCCCAGGCCAAGTGCGAACAGGGAACCTGCGTGCCCTACAGCCGCTGGGTACAGGACTACATCGCCATCATGGGTGGTCGCTAAGCGCGGAGGTATCCCCATGACATTGGCCGTTGAGTTTTCCGCCGTCAGCCGTCACTACGGCAAGGTCAAGGCCGTGGACAAGGTGAGCCTGCAGATCGAGCAGGGGGAGTTCTTCTCCATGCTGGGGCCCTCCGGCTCCGGCAAGACCACCTGCCTGCGGCTGATGGCCGGCTTCGAGCAACCGGATCTGGGGGCGGTACGGCTGGCCGGCATCAATGCCGTGGGCCTGCCGCCCTACCAGCGGGACGTGAATACGGTATTTCAGGACTATGCCCTGTTCCCCCACCTCAAGGTGTGGGAGAACGTGGCCTACGGCCTGAAGATCCGCGGCATGGGCCGGGGGGATCGCATGGCCCGGGCCGAGGAGGCGTTGGCCATGGTGGCGCTGGACGGCTACGGCGATCGCAAGCCCGCCGCCTTGTCCGGTGGTCAGCGGCAGCGGGTCGCCCTGGCCCGCGCCCTGGTCAACCGCCCCAAGGTGCTGCTGCTGGACGAGCCCCTGGGGGCCCTGGATCTCAAGCTGCGGGAGCAGATGCAGTCCGAGCTCAAGCGGCTGCATCGCCAGCTCGGCATCACCTTCGTCTACGTCACCCACGATCAGGGGGAGGCCCTCTCCATGTCCGATCGGGTGGCGGTGTTCAACCGCGGGCGCATCGAGCAGCTGGACACCCCCCAGCAGCTCTACACCCAGCCACAGACCCCCTTCGTGGCCCGCTTCGTCGGCGGCGCCAACGTCATAGCCGCGCCGCTGGCCGAGCGGCTGACCGGTGAGGCGCGCCCCTTCGCCCTGCGGCCGGAGCACGTCCATCTGGTGCATGACTGGCAGAGCCAGCCGTTGCAGGTGGAAGGCGTGTTGCGCCAGGTGCACTACCACGGCGCCTACAGCCGGCTGGAGCTGGACCTGGGCAAGGAGCAGACCCTGGCGGTGCAGCTGCCCCACGGCGAGGGCGAGACCGTCACCCTGCCCGAACCCGGCACCCGCTTGACCTGCGGCTGGTCCCGCCAGGCCATGGTGCCCCTGCAGGAGGATGGACAAGGGGGTACGTCATGAGTACCGCGCCCACCACCTCGCCACAGCTGGGCGCCTGGCAGAAGCTGGGCCGCTGGCTCTACCTGCACCCCACCGCCATGCTCTGGCTCTGCCTGGCCCTGCCGCTGCTGTGGTTTGCCGGCCTCTACCTGGGCTCCCTGCTGAGCCTGCTGTGGCAGAGCGTCTACACCTTCGACGACTTCACCATGACGGTGCTGCCGGATTTCACCCTGGACAACTACCGTCAGCTGTTCACCCCGGGCAACCTGGACATCGTCATCCGCACCGTCACCATGGCCCTGGCGGTGAGCGTGGCGGACGCCCTGCTGGCGTTCCCCATCGCCCTCTACATGGCGCTGTACGCCAGCCCGCGCATCAAGGCCTGCTTCTACATCGGCGTCATGCTGCCCATGTGGGCCAGCTACATCGTCAAGGCCTACGCCTGGACCGCCATCCTGGCCAAGGACGGCCTGCTGCAGTGGATCCTGAGCCACCTGGGGCTCGAACCCGTGCTGCTGTGGCTGCTGCAGACCCCCATCGGTGGCAACACGCTAGCCACCTCGCACCTGGGGCGCTTCCTGGTGTTCAGCTACATCTGGCTGCCCTTCATGATCCTGCCCATCCAGGCCGCGCTGGAGCGCATCCCGCCCAGCCTGCTGCAGGCGGCCAGCGATCTGGGAGCCAGACCCCGCCAGGTGCTGACGACTGTGCTGCTGCCCCTGGCCCTGCCGGGGGTGATGGCCGGCTCCATCTTCACCTTCTGCCTCACCCTGGGGGATTACATCATCCCCACCCTGGTGGGGCCGTCCGGCCTGTTTATCGGCACCATGGTCTACACCCAGCAGGGCGCGGTAGGCAACATGCCCCTGGCCGCCGCCTTCACTCTGGTGCCCCTGCTGCTGATCAGTCTCTACCTGTGGTTTGCCAAACGACTGGGGGCCTTCGATGCACTCTGACCGCACCGCCTCTCCCCTGCTCAAGGTGCTGGCCTGGGGAGGCCTGATACTGCTGCACCTGCCCCTGGTGGTGATCGCCCTGTACGCCTTCAACACCGAGAGCGCCGCCTTCAGCTTTCCGCTGCAGGGCTTCACCCTCAAGTGGTTCGGTAAGGCCCTCTCCCGGCCGGACGTGCTGGAGGCGGTGTGGCTGTCGGTGAAGCTGGCCACCATGGCCACCCTCCTGGCTCTGGTGCTGGGCACGCTGGCGGCCCTGGCCATGTGGCGGCATCAGTTTGTCGGCAAGGGCGCCTTCAACATGCTGCTGGTGCTGCCCATCGCCCTGCCCGGCATCATCACCGGCCTGGCGCTGCTCACCAGCTTCAAGGCCCTGGGCATCAGCCCCGGCATGCTGACCCTGGTGGTGAGCCACGCCACCTTCTGCGTGGTCATCATCTTCAACAACGTGCTGGCGCGCTTTCGCCGCACCAGCCAGAGCCTGATCGAGGCCTCGATGGACCTGGGGGCCGACGGCTGGCAGACCTTCCGCTACGTGGTGCTGCCCAACCTGGCCACCGCCCTGCTGGCAGGCGGCCTGCTGGCCTTTGCACTATCGTTTGACGAGATCATCGTCACCACCTTCACCGCCGGGCACGAGAAGACACTGCCCATCTGGCTGCTGGGGCAACTGACCCGGCCGCGGGACGTGCCGGTGACCAATGTGGTGGCGCTCCTGGTGATGTTGGCCACGGTCGTGCCCATCCTCGCCGCTTATTATCTAACCAAAGATACAGATACGGTGGCCGGCAGCAGCAAGTAGCCGCCACCCCCATTCATGTTCAGGGAGTGAGTTTATGCAGATCCAACTTCTCATCAACGGTCAAGTCGTCGCCGGTCAAGGCCCGGCCCTGCCGGTGTTCAACCCCTCCACCGGAGAGACCATCGTCTCCATCCCCGAAGCGGAGCCGGCACAGGTGCTGGCCGCGGTGGCCGCCGCCGACGCCGCCTTCCCCGCCTGGGCCGCCCTGCCGCCCCGGGAGCGCTCCACCCGCCTGCTGGCCATCGCCGACGCCATCGAGCGCAACGGCGCCGAGCTGGCCCGCCTGGAATCCCTCAACTGCGGCAAGCCCTACCACGCCATGCTCAACGACGAGATCCCGGCGGTGGTGGACTGCTTCCGCTTCTTCGCCGGCGCCGCCCGCTGCCTGAACGGCTCCTCCGCCGGGGAGTACATCCCGGGCTTCACCTCCATGATCCGCCGCGACCCCATCGGCGTGGTGGCCAGTATCGCCCCCTGGAACTACCCGCTGCAGATGGCCGCCTGGAAGCTGGCCCCGGCCCTGGCCGCCGGTAACACCGTCATCATCAAGCCCTCCGAGGTGACCCCGCTGACCACGCTGGCTCTGGTGCCCATCCTGGCCGAATGCCTGCCGGCTGGCGTGGTGAACGTGGTACACGGCCGCGGTGCCGAGGTCGGCGCCCCCCTGGTGAGCCATCCCAAGGTGCGCATGGTCTCCCTGACCGGCTCCATCCCCACCGGCAAGAAGCTGGTGGAGAGCGCCGCCGCCACCGTCAAGCGCACCCACATGGAACTGGGCGGCAAGGCGCCGGTCATCGTGCTGGATGACGCCAACCTGGCCGAGGTAGTCGACGGCATCCGCGCCTTCGGCTTCTACAACGCCGGCCAGGACTGCACCGCCGCCTGCCGCATCTATGCCCAGAAGGGCATCTACGACAAGTTGGTGGCGGATCTGGGCAGTGCCATCGGCTCCCTGAAGATGGGCCTGCAGGACGACCCCAGCACGGAGCTGGGCCCGCTCATCTACGCCGCCCACCGTGACCGTGTGGTGGGCTTCGTGGATCGCGCCCGCGAGCAGAAGCACATCGAGATCGTCACCGGTGGCGCCAAGGGCGAGGGCCCGGGCTACTTCTACCAGCCGACCCTGGTGGCCGGCGCCCTGCAGACCGACGAAATCGTGCAGAAGGAGGTGTTCGGCCCCGTGGTCTCCGTCACCGCCATCGACGATCTGGATCAGGGGATCGCCTTCGCCAACGACTCCGAGTACGGCCTGGCCTCCTCGGTGTGGACCCAGGATGTGGGCAAGGCCATGTCCGCCGCCGCCGTGCTGCAGTACGGCTGCACCTGGATCAACACCCACTTCATGATCACCAACGAGATGCCCCACGGCGGTCTCAAGCAGTCCGGCTACGGCAAGGACATGTCCATGTACGCCCTGGAGGAGTACACCTGCGCCCGCCATGTGATGGTGAAGTGGTAACAGCCCACCGCTGAGCAAGCCCCTGGCGAGGTGACGGCAATCCCGTCGCCTCGCCTCGTCACACCCACCAAAAACGTTTTTATCTAATTGATTTAAAACATATTTAACCTTGACGTCCGCCAATGGGCTGCCGTAATGTCATCTGGCTTTTGCTGATTTTCAGTCGCTTGGCAGCCCGGCTCCGACCAGCCAGCCGCCAAGGGGAACACCCCGCCTGACGATGACGCCCTCCCGCCTGCGCCATCAAAAATCAGACGTTGATTCGTCATGACGCTGATTTTCGACCTTCACTGATGAGAAGGATGTTTTTTGCGCCGCTGAGCCTGCTCAGCCTGGGAGCCTGCATGTCTTTAACCACCCAACCCCACGCCTACCGCGGCAGCCTGCTGCACTACACCGACGACCCGACCCGGGATCCGGCCGCCCAGCACTATCTGGACGATGGTCTGCTGATCATCGCACAGGGCAAGGTGCTGGCCGCCAAGCCCTTTGCCGAGGCCAGCGCCGCCGAGCTGGCCCTGCCCCGCACCGACTATCGCGGCAAGCTGCTGCTGCCGGGCTTTATCGACACCCATATCCACTTCCCGCAGACCGAGATGGTGGCCGCCTACGGCGAGCAGCTGCTGGCGTGGCTCAACAGCTACACCTTCCCCACCGAACGCAAGTTTGCCGATCCGGACTATGCCGCCCGGCGCGCCGACTTCTTCATCGACGAGCTGCTGCGCAACGGCACCACCACGGCCCTGGTGTTCGCCACCGTGCATCCGGCCTCGGTGGAGGCCCTGTTCGCCGCGGCGGATGCCAAGCGGATGCGGATCATCGCCGGCAAGGTGCTGATGGATCGCAACGCGCCGGACGACCTCACCGACACCGCCGAGTCCGGCTACCGCCAGAGCCAGGCGCTGATCGCCAAGTGGCATCACCACCACCGCCTGCTGTACGCGGTGACGCCGCGCTTCGCCCCCACCTCCAGTCCGGAGCAGCTGGCGGCCGCCGGCAAGCTGTTCCACGAGACACCGGATCTCTACCTGCACACCCACCTGAGCGAGAACTGCAACGAGATCGCCTGGGTCAAGTCGCTGTTTCCCGAGCGGGAGGGCTACCTGGATGTGTATGACCACTACGGCCTGACCGGCCCGCGGGCGGTATTCGCCCACGGCATCCACCTGGAAGAAAAAGAGCAGCAGACCCTGGCCGACAGCGGCTCGGCGGTGGCCTTCTGCCCCACCTCCAACCTGTTTCTGGGCAGCGGCCTGTTCCGCCTGCATCCGCTCAAAGCCGCCGGGGTGCGGGTGGGGCTGGGCACCGACATCGGCGCCGGCACCAGCTTCTCCCTGCTGCAGACCCTGAACGAGGGCTACAAGGTGCAGCAGCTGCAGGGCGAGAAGCTCTCCGCCGCCGAAGGTCTCTATCAGGCCACCCTGGGCGGCGCCCGGGCCCTCTATCTGGAGGACAAGCTGGGCAACTTCCTGCCGGGCAAGGAGGCGGACTTCGTGGTGCTGGAGTGGGCCGCCACCCCATTGCAGCAACTGCGGCAGGAGAACAGCCGGGATCTGGCGGATCGCCTGTTCGCCCTCATGATGCTGGGGGACGAGCGCAACGTGGCCGCCACCTATGTGGACGGCCGTCAGGTGTTCGGCGCGCCGGCCGACTGATCCCGGGCGGCCGTTTTCTTGCCAGAAAAGTGCCGCCTGCCTCTGCCCTTGGCCGGCGCCGGGGGCTATAACTAGGTTTTGGGCCAATCGAGACCAACAGGAGCACACCATGGGCAAGAAACACAAAAACGCCGCCACCGAGCCGCAAGCCGTCATCCCCGACAGTAAGCCCAAGAAGCTTGGCGAGAAGGCGTATCAGAAGGAGCTGCGCAAGCTGCACGAGGAGCTGGTGAGCCTGCAGCGCTGGGTGGTGGCCAAGGGCCTCAAGGTCTGCATCCTGTTCGAGGGCCGCGATGGCGCCGGCAAGGGCGGCACCATCAAGGCCATCACGGAGCGGGTCAGCCCCCGGGTGTTCCGGGTCATCGCCCTGCCCACCCCCAACGAGCGGGAGAAGACCCAGCTCTACTTCCAGCGCTACATACAGCACCTGCCGGCCGCCGGCGAGATCGTCATCTTCGACCGCAGCTGGTACAACCGGGCCGGGGTGGAGAAGGTGATGGGCTTCTGCACCCCGGAGCAGACCGAAAAGTTCCTCGAAGGGGTGCCCATGGTGGAACGGGCGCTGGTGGAGTCCGGCATCATACTGCTCAAGTACTGGCTGGAGGTCAGCCCGGAGGAGCAGGAGCGCCGGCTGCTGGATCGCATCGACGATGGCCGCAAGATCTGGAAGCTCTCCCCCATGGACATCCAGTCCTTCGACCGCTGGGATGACTACACGGTGGCGCGGGACGCCATGTTCGCCGCCAGCGACACCGCCTGGGCCCCCTGGTTCGTCGCCCGCTCGGAAGACAAGAAACGGGTGCGGCTGAACGTCATCCACCACCTGCTCTCCAAGATCCCCTACGAGGCCCTGCCGGTGGACAACGTCAAGCTGCCCAAGCGCAAGATCAAGATACGGCACGACGACACCAGCAGCTTCCGCTACATCCCCGAGCTGTTCTAACGCGGCGCCGGGTAAATTTCCGCAAGACGGGATTTGCCCGGCGTTCATTTTCGCCTAGAGTAGGAGCCGTCGTCTCATCTCTCCTGCATCCTCACATCATGCAACTGCAAGGCACACTCTCTTTGTGGAATGACAAGCGCGGCTTCGGCTTCGTGGATCCCGACGGCGGTGGCGTGCGCGCCTTCGTCCATATCAAGGCCTTCGACATGCCGGGACTTCGCCCGGAGCCGGGGGATCGCATCAGCTACCGCTTGGGGCGGGACGAGCTGGGTCGGGCGATCGCCCGCCACGTGCGCCTCGCCGACGCCGAGGGCCGCCAAGGCGCGCCACGGGGTCGTCCCGGCCCCCTGCCCCAGGCCCTGCTGCTGGGGCTATTCGGCCTGCTGCTGGCCGGCCTGCTGCTGGGCCGCTTGCCCCTCTGGCTGCCCCTGGGCTACCTGCTGCTGAGCCTGGTCACCTACCTGTGCTACGCCCGGGACAAGTGGGCGGCCCGCACCGGCCACTGGCGCACCCGGGAGCGCACCCTGCACCTGCTGAGCCTGTTGGGCGGCTGGCCCGGCGCCCTGCTGGCCCAGCAGCGGCTGCGCCACAAGACCCGCAAGCGCAGCTTCCTGCTGCCCTTCGCCCTCAGCGTGCTGACCAACCTCATCGCCCTGCTGTGGCTGATGAGCCAGCCCGGCCAGCTCTGGCTGCGCCGCCTGCTGGCCAGCTGATCCCCGCGGCACCGGTCGGCGTCCTGTTGACCGGTGCCGTGCTGCCCTCAAGGAGTCCGGCATGACCCTGAGCCTGGTTCCGGCCTGTGCGGCCGATCTGCCCTTCCTGCTGGCCCTGCGTCGTCAGACCATGACCCCCTACCTGCAGGCCGCCGGCATGCCCTGTGACGAGGCCAGTCACCTGGCGCGCATCCGCTATCACTTCGAGGCGGCGCGCATCGTCCACTGGCAGGGCCAGCCGGTGGGGCTGTTCAAGGCCGTTTGGCTGGCCGAGCAACAGCATTGGTATCTCATCCAGATCCAGATAGCGCCATCGGCCCAGGGCCAGGGGCTCGGCGCCCGGCTGATTGGCGATCTGCTGACCCAGGCGGCTGGCGCCCGGGTGGTGCTGAGCGTCATCCACAGCAACCCGGCCCGCCACCTGTATGCGCGGCTGGGCTTTGTCCCCTTTGCCGAAGATGCGCAGGAGATCTGGCTGGAAAGCCGCCCTGCGGGCTAAAAATGCAATCGGTTGCAATGCGGTGGGCACCATGGCTGGCCTGATGGCAATCCATCCCTTACTATCCGGCTATGGCGGCGGCAACGCCCGCCGCCCTTGTTGCCACCCGACGAGAATGCCCAATGGAATTGCCCCTCTTTCGCCACAAGCATAATCGCGCCCTGCGCCAGGCCATCGGCCTGGGACTGACCGGCCTGCTGCTCTGGCGGCTGTTTATCGCCGTCGATGCCTTCGAATGGTTCACCGATCTGAGCCGTCACCACGAGGCCTGGCAGCTGGACGAGATCATCCTGGCCCTGGCGGTCTGTGGTCTGTGTGGCCTGGTCTTCACCCTGCTGCGGCTCAAAGATCTGGCGGCGGAAATCCACCAGCGCAATCAGGCGGAGCGCGACGTGGTCTGGATCGCCCTGCACGACCCCCTGACCCGGCTGGGCAACCGCCGCCGGCTGGAGGCGCGGCTGCGGGAGGCGGACGCCCAGACGGTGCCCGCCAACCTGACGGCCTTCTCCCTGGATCTGGACGGCTTCAAGAAACTCAACGATCTGTTTGGCCACCAGGCGGGGGACGAGGCCCTGATGGAGGTGAGCTACCGGCTGCGCGGCCTGTTCGCCGAGGAGGAGGCCGAACTGTTCCGCCTGGGGGGCGACGAGTTTCTGATCCTGCTGCACGACCTCTCCCCCCTGGAGACGGGGGCCATGGTGCAGCGCACCCTCAACCGCCTGTCCCAACCCTACCGGATCGGCAGCATTCAGACCGAACTGGGGGTCAGCCTGGGGGTGGCCCGACAGCCGGAAGACACTCAGGATCTGCGGGAGCTGATCCTGTTCTCCGACCTGGCCATGTATGCCGCCAAGCGGGATCCCCGCCAACAGTGGACCATCTTCCAGCCGGAGATGAACGAAACCATGCTCAGGCGCCACAAATTGGAGCTGCAGCTGCGCCAGGCCCTCAAGACCGGCGAGATCCAGCCCCACTTCCAGCCCTTGGTGGAGCTGCGCAGTGGCCGGGTGGTGGGCTTCGAGGCCCTGGCCCGCTGGGTCGGTGCCGATGGCAGCCAGCGCTCCCCCGCCGAGTTTATCCCCCTGGCCGAGGAGACGGGCCTCATCACAGAGCTGTCCGAACAGCTGTTGCGCCAGGCCTGCCTGGCGGCCAAGCAGTGGCCGGCAGACATCCGCCTGGCCTTCAACCTGTCACCGGCCCAGCTCACCGACAAGCTGCTGGGCCTGCGCATCCTGCACCTGCTGGAGGAGGTGGGGCTGCCGCCGACGCGCCTGGAGCTGGAGATCACCGAGACGGCCCTGATCCAGGACATCGGCCAGGCGGAGACACTGCTGAGCGAACTCACCCAGGCCGGGGTGCACATCGCCCTGGACGACTTCGGCACCGGCTACTCCAGCCTGTCCCAGCTCTCCCGCTTCGCCTTCGACAAGATCAAGATCGACCGCAGCTTCATCGCCCGTTTCGAGGAAGAGCAGAAGCAGGAGAAGATAGTGCGGGCCATCATAGGCCTGGGTCAGGGGCTGGGGCTGACCACCACCGCCGAGGGCATAGAGACTCCCAGCCAGCTGGCCCAGCTGCAACAGCTGGGTTGCGATCTGGGCCAGGGCTTCCTGTTTGGCCAGGCCACCGCCACGGCCCGCCTGACACCGCCGCTGGATCTGGCCCACCTCGCCGGCGACGCGCCGGCCCCCTGAGCCGCCCTAGCCCCGGTGGGTGAGGGCGAGCAGGGTGTTGGCCACCCCCTTGGTGCGTTCGGCGTTCTCGGCGGTCAGGGTACTCACCTGCTCCAGGGAGCCCAGCATGGCGGTCAGCTCGCTCACCGCGCTGGACTGCCCCTCGATCTCCTGGGCCACCCGGCGGATCTCGTCGGCCAGGGCGACTATGTCGCTGCCGATCTCGCCGGCGCTGTGACGGGACTGCTCCGCCAGGTTGCGCACCTCGTCGGCCACCACCGCAAAGCCCCGCCCCAGCTCGCCGGCCCGCGCCGCCTCGATGGCGGCGTTCAACGCCAGCAGGTTGGTCTGATCCGACAGCTGCTGGATCACCTGTACCACGCTCTGGATGCGCTCGCTGGATTGGGCCAGCTGACGGGCGCTGCCCGCCACCGACTGGGCCTGGTTGGCCATGCTGTTGATGGTGACCCCGGCCTGCTCCACCGCCGCCACCTGGGTCTGCACATGGTCGGTCAGCTCATCCACCGACTGATGCAGATGGGTGGCGCACTGGGACAGCTCGGCGGCGATGGTCTCCCGCTCCTGCTCGGCGTCCAGCAGCAGGCTGCCCAGCTGGCTCAGGCCGTCGAAGATGGGCCGCAGGGCGGCATCCAGGTGGCCGGCATCGAACAGGGCGCCGTAATCGTGCTGCTTGAACTGGTTGATCTGCTTGACCACCACCTGGTTGAGCCCCACCAGCTTGGTCAGCTGGCGCTGCAGGAAGAAGGCCTTGAACTCGCCGTAACGGCAGGCGAAGCGATCGACCAACTCATCCTGGAACGGCGTCTTGGCGCCCCGGATATCGAACCAGAACAGGGCGGTGAGGGTCTGGTTGAGGTTGAGGCCCAGGATTTCGCCGAAGGTGGAGAAGCCGATCAGGGGCGTATCGCCAAACACCCCCGTCATGCCCGCCAGCTCGGCGCCGTTGTTCAGCCGCCGCAGGATGCAGTCGTTGAGCAGCCCCGCCACCGGCTTGGGCTTGTGTTCCAGGAAACGGGCAAAGTCCCGCCGGGTGGCCTCCACCAAGGGGGTGCGGCGCACCAGCACCAGCGCCTCCCCCGGCGCCACGTCGCAGTAGAGGTAGACCTGCTGGCTGGCCAGATCGATGCGCTGCACCGAGCGCACGAACAGCTCCTCCCCCACCCGGATGGCAAAGGAGTAATCCGCCAGCTTGGCCTCCAGCTGCGCTGGCTGACAGGAAAAATGGCGGCACAACAGATCCACCATGCTGCCGATGTTGCCCTGGCGATCCACCACCTCGCTGATGGCCCGCCGCTCCAAGGAGGCGGTGAGCACGTTGAAGCCGAAATCGGTGGCCTGGAAGTTCTGACTCTTGAACACCCCGAAGCGGATGTGGGACGGCATCTTCATGAAGACGATGAGGGCATGGTGCTCCAGGGCCTGCTGCCCGTCGTGCAGGAAGGTGTGCTGAAAGTCCAGCTTGCCGCCGGCGGAGCCGCCGACAAACAGGCAGGGAAAGCGCCCCGACTCGTAGAGCGCCTCCATGAAGAAGGACTCGGAGCGGGAGAGGCCGTCAAACAGCACATAGGCCAGGGTGTCCTTGGCGTCGATATCCATCTTGACCCTGAGATCGCCGAGGGTCTTGGTCAGGCGCGCCAGGCGGCTGCTCAGGGGTTCGTTGCTGCGCCCCTGGCTGAGATCCGCCGAGCCCAGCGGCACCTTGACCAGCTCCACCCCGGCCAGCAACTCGGGACCGAAACACTGCAGCACAGTATCCTGCCACTGACCTTCGGTGCCGCAATACAGCCGCGGCGCCACACCGCCGCACAGGGCGCCGGCGCTGGTGGAGAGCACCAGGGCCACACCGGGAAACCGCGCCTTGATGGCCGAGGCGATGGGCTCCAGGGCCACATGGGGTGACACGAAGCCCATGATCAGCACGGGGGTGAAGGGTACCGTCGCCAGCTCGCTGGCCAATGACTGTCCCTTGATATGCAAGGTGTGCACCCCGGGCCTCTGCCGGCCCATCCAACCGCCGAATCGCTGCCACCATGTCGTCATATTTCGCTCCTGTTGCTTGCCAGCGGGCTGCCTCGCTTCCCTGTAGTGTAGGTAAGGATATCCTGATATTGCCGCGAGCCTGAAAACAGTTTCAACGCGAGGTCCGCCTCATGCCAGGACAGCACGCCGCACAGGAGATTCACGTGACACCAATCACAATCTAAATATAAAAGCCTGATTTATAACAGCTGTCATAACAGTGACGGCAAACTGGCCTGCCGCAGGTGAGGCCGAATGCCTTAGCCTGAACCGGGGCATGGGTCTGCTGTTCCACGGGCTGACGGTCTTTGTGCGCACCCCGGCCCTGTTCGGCGCCGCCAGCTGGCCAAACGCCTTGGGCGGCCAGAACAGCCAAAAGATTGACTCGATTGGGGCTCAGCACTAGGCTGGACACCGCCATCCATTCACGGGAGAACACCATGTCCAAATCCCTGCTGCTGATGCTGCCCCTGTTACCCCTGCTGCTGGCCTGCCAGCCCGACTCGCCGCCCGCCGAGAGCAAGGTGGGCGCCGATCGGGATGTCCATGGCTGCATTCCCTCGGCCGGTTACCGCTGGTGTGAACAGCAGCAAGCCTGCGTCCGCCCCTGGGAGCTGACCAAGTCTGATACCAACCAGACGGCCGAGGAAGCCTTCCAGATCCAGTGCGGCACCCCGGCCAACTGAGCGCCCGGATCAGAGATGTGCTGACCAACATTGCCTGATGGCGCCGGCAACAGTAGTCTCAATGACAGACACGGTTTGTCGGAATCACCATGCTGCTACGCGTCCTGCCCCTGCTGCTCACCCTCGTCGGCCCGGCCCTGGCCATGGAGCGGCTATATGTGGACGCCAACAATCCCCCCCTCATGTACGCCGATGCACAGCAGCAGGCAGCCGGCCTCTATCCGGCCCTGGTCAATGCCCTGTTTGATCGCCTGCACGAACCCGTGCTCATCAGCCCCCTGCCCTGGAAACGGGTGCTGCGGGCCCTGGAAGACGGCGGCGCCGGGGTGGCCGGCATCTACTGGAGCGCCGAGCGGCAGGCCTGGCTGGACTATTCCGCCGCTCTGTATCAAGAGCGGATCATGATCTACCAGCGTAAGGGGGGGCGACCGCTGCGCACCCTGGCGGATCTGTACGGTCTGGAGGTGGGGGTACTGGCCGGTTGGTTCTACAGCCAGGCATTGAGTGACGCGGCGGCGCGGGGCGAGCTGCGCCTGCAACCGGTGAGCGACGACGCCAGCAACCTGGGCAAGCTGGCCCGGGGGCGGCTGGACGCCGTGCTGGCGGTGGCGGAGAGCGGGGATGCCACCCTGCAGCGACTGGGGCTGACGGCACAGATAGTCCGCAGCGACACCCCGCTGCTGAACAACAGCACCCATATCGCCTTTCCCAAGGCGGCGCGCCGCCAGGCCCTGCTGACCCGGATCAACGCCGCCCTGGCCCGGATGCAAGCCGACGGCAGCCTGCAACGGGTGGCGCAGCAGGCGCTGAGCGCCACCCAGGCAGACGCAGACCGGGGCAAGCCCCGGCCTGATCTGACAACGACGTCACCTTAGCCGGCGTAGGCGTAACAGCGCTTGAGCTCGGTGAAGTCGTAGAAGAAGCTGCCGGCGCTGACCGGCTCGCAGCCTTCTTTGAAGGCCACTTCCTTCTCGTTGTAGAGCATCTTCACCAGCACCTGCTTGTCCGCGTTCTCGTAGACGTCCCACTGGATGTTGGCCGCATAGGGGGAGACCCAGCCACCGCGCCACTCGTTGTTCTCCTGGGTCATCAGGGTGCCCACCTCGGCGCCCTGGCGGCTGCCTTCGAGCTGCATCAGGGCCACCAAGGGGATGATGGTCTCGGCGTGGGCGAAGCGCAGCTTGGCCACCCGGGCGCCCTCGCCCTCCACCACCTGGGTCTGCACCTCGTTGAACAGGCCATCCAGCAGCGCCTGGGCTATGTCGTAGGTGACCGTCTCGCCGGCGAAGCTGGGGCCCTTCTCGTAGAAGTCCTCGGCGTCGGACAGATAGGAGAACCAGGCGGACTCCTCCGGCGTCAGGTACTGCTCCAGATCCCAGTCCTCGCCCTCGGCCTCGGCTTCCCGCACCATGCCGGGACCTATGATGAAGAGGTTGTAGAGCATCAGGGCCGCATCCACCTCGTCATGGACATAGGTCTTGCCGCCGTCCTCCGGGTTCACCGCCACGAACTCCACCCCCGCCGCCAGATAGTCGACAAACGCCTTGGAGTAGAGGCGCTCAAGCATCTCCCGCGCCATCACCTTGGTCTCGGGCAGGGCCTTCAAGGCGTCCAGCGCCTCGGTCAGCTCAGGCGCCGGATCCACGCCGTTGTCCTCGTCGCCGATAAAGGTCTGATAGGCCTCGAAGGCCGGCAGATACTGGGCGTAGTCGCCCTTGGGCTCGGTCTTGTGGAAGTAGAGCTCGTACTTGTTGGCCAGGGCCTTGGTGATCTCGGAGGGATCGTCCTGGGTCACGTAGCAGCTGTCGCTATCGCTCACGTAATCCACCTTGGCGGCCAGGCTCTGCATGAAGTAGTAGGCGCTCTCGTTGGCTCTGTCCTTGCCGGAGGTCTCCACCTTGATGCAGTGGCTGCCGTCGTTCTCCAGCAAGCCGGGCAGGCGATCCGCCAGGCGCGTGGCCAGGTTGGCGTGCTCTTCCTTGCCCAACTCGGTGAGCAGGCCGTAACCCAGGGCCTCGTTGGCGGCGGTCACCAGATCCACCTTGTGACCCAGGGTCTGGCCCAGCTCGGTGAGGGCGCCCTGGGCGGCGGCAGCTTCCCATACCAGCTTGGTCAGCACGTCATACTTGGGGCTGGAGAGGGCCCGGGCGCCGTGCCGGGCCACCAGCTCGGTATAGACAGGGGAGAAACCCTCCGGCGCCGCCTCGTAGGTCGCCGCCTCCTGCTGGGAGCTGTAGACGGCCTTGGTGCTGTACTGGTACTCGGTCACGCTGCTGCTGCGGGCGCTGGTGTCGTCGGAGGAATTGCAGCCGGCCAGCAGGGCCAGGGACACGGCGGCCGACAGTGTGGTAATGCGCTGCATGGTCATCCTTGCACTCGTGCTCAATAAAAGTCGGGCGCAGGTTAAGCAATGTTAATGACAGGCAAGTGTCAGGCAGATGACAGGTAGCACAGCCGTGTCAGGTGACTTAGCCGGCGGACGCCACCTCCTCCCGCAACCAGGCCAGGAAGGCCCGCACCCGCGGCAGCTCGCCGAACTCCTTGCGGGTCACCACGTGATAGCCCAGCCCCTGGTCATAGGGGGTGTCGAACGGGAAGACCAGCTCTCCCCGCGCCACCAGCTCCCGGGCCAGCTGATAGCGGCCCATGGCCACCCCCAGACCGCTGCGGGCCCCTATGATGGCGGCATCATAGTGGTTGAAACAGTAGTGATGGCGGGCCAGATCCGCCGGCAGGCCGGCGGTGGCCAGCCAGCCGCGCCACTCGCTGTGGGGATCGCTCTGGCGGATGGACTCCACGTCGTGCAGCAGCAGACAGTCCGCCAGGCGGCCGGGATCCGTCAGCAGCCCCATCTGCTGGGCGTAGGCAGGGCTGCACACCGGCAGCAACACCTCGTCCAGCAGTGGCTGACTGTCCAACCCTGGGTAGTGGCCGTCACCGTAGTCGAGCCACAGATCCGCCGGATGCAGGGCGAAGTCCACCCGGCTGCCCTTGGATCTCAGGTACAGGCTCAGCTCGGGATGACGGTCGTAGAAGCGGCGCAGGCGCGGCACCAGCCAGTGCTGGGCGAAGGTGGGGGTACTGCCCACCTCCAGGCTGCCCCGCAGGGCCTGATGGCGGATGTCGTCGATCTCGTGGCAGACCGAGGCGAAGTGGCGGCTCACCTGGCGATAGAGTCGCTCCCCCTCCGCCGTCAGGGCGATGCGCCGGGTCTGACGCACGAACAACTGAAAGCCCAGCTCCTGCTCCAGCTTGCGGATGCGGTGGGACAGGGCGCTCTGGGTCAGGTGCAGCGCCTCCGCCGCCTCCTTGAAGCTGAGGCAACCGGCGATCTCGGCGAACACGTGCAGGCTGGTAAAGTTGGCGAAGGTCATGCTGGGCCCATGAGTGAATTTTTCTCAAGCATGGGGCTAGAAAGGTCATTTGTTAAGCCGAATGTGGCGCTTCATGCTGTGGATGTCGCAAACAAATTCATCCATTGAGGGAGAACCCTATGCAACGCTATCAGCTGACCATCGCCGGCGGCGGCGCCACCTACACCCCCGGCATCGTCAATTCCATCCTCAACGCCAGCGACGTCTTGCCCCTGCGCAAGCTGGTACTGCTGGATACCGACGCCCAGCGGGTCGCCACCATGGGCGGCTTCATCCGCCTGCTGCTGAAAGAAAAAGCTCCAGAGGTGGAGCTGCTGGTGACCACGGATCGCAAGATGGCCTTCACCGGCATGGACTTCCTGTTCGCCCAGATCCGCTCCGGCGGCCTGCCGATGCGGGCGCTGGACGAGCAGATCCCCCTGCGCCACGGCGTGGTGGGCCAGGAGACCTGTGGCCCCGGCGGCTTCGCCTTCGCCCTGCGCTCCATCCCCGACATGCTGGCCATCGGCGAGGACGTGCGCCGCTACGCCCCCAACGCCTGGATCCTCAACTACTCCAACCCCGCCGCCATCCTGGCGGATGCCTGGCATAAGCGCTTCCCCGAGCTCAAAAGCCTGTTCATCTGCGACATGCCCATCGTCATCGAGCTGCTGGTGGCCGCCACCCTGGGCCAGCGCCACGGCGATCTGGCCTTCGAGTACGTGGGGCTCAACCACTTCGGCTGGTGGCGCCATATCTGGGATCCCCAGGGTCAGGATCTGCTGCCCAAGCTGCGGGCGCACCTGCTCTCCGACCGGCCCCTGACCCTGTTCCAGGACGAGCACGTCAACGCCGACTGGATCCCCACCTTCGAGCGGCTGCGCAAGAGCATGCGCCTGTTCCCCGAGTTCCTGTCCAACACCTACCTGCAGTACTACCTGTTCGGTGAGGAGATGGTGGGCCACGAGGATCCCCACTACACCCGGGCCAACCGGGTGATGGACACCCGGGAGAAGGAGGTATTTGCCGAGTGCCGCCGCTGCATCGACGCCGGCAGCGTCACCGACAGCTTCCTCAGCGCCGGGGTGCATGGCGACTTCATCGTCGATCACGCCCGGGCCATCCTCACCAACCGGCCGTTCCGCACCACGGTCAACGTGCCCAACCGCGGCCTGGTGGCGGGCCTGCCGGACGACGCCATCGTCGAGGTGCACGGCCAGGTGACGGCCCACGGTGTGGAGGCCTTCGGCGTCGGCCCCCTGCCCCACTTCCAGCGGGCCCTGATGGTGCAGCAGAACGCCTATGAACAGCTCACCGTGGAGGCGGCGCTGGAAGGCTCCTACGCCAAGGCCCTGCAGGCCCTGACCCTCAACCGCACCGTGCCCTCCGCCGACGTGGCCAAGGCACTGCTGGATGATCTGCAGGAGGCCAATCGGGACTACTGGCCGCCGCTGCGCTGAGGCGGTCGCGGCGCTAAGGCGGGCTCGGCGCAGTGGCGGCCGGCCGGATCGGCTTGGCTTGCTCCCCGGCCAAGGGGGGGACCTTGTTCCCGACTCGGTTTGTCATTAGCCATGCCTGATGGCGCCATGTTTCTGATGAGCGAAGGCCGTTCCGCCTGCCCGGCAACCGGCCTTTCCAACCTGCCACTTGGCGGGGCGGGCAAAGGGGCGGCGGCCCGCCCCTTTGCAATCCCGGCCTTCGACCCGCGTCCGGGACAACCCGGGCTTCTGGTCGTTGTTCCGGGGCCGTCATCGACGGCCCATCCCTGGACCGGCGATGACTTAGGCCGCCTCCCTGCGGCCTATCCCCGCCACGCCTCCCGCCAGCCCGCCCGGCCAAGGGTCGCCAAAGCGGCTCTGGTCTCCCGCCCGCCGCTTCCTCCTCGGCCAGACAGAGGGGAGACGGATCCTGTTAGCCACCCAAGCGATGACGCCAATAAATCGGATTGCTCATATCCAGGATCAGCACCGCTGTGGGCTCCCCCTTCGGCCCGCTGGCAGCAGCGGCTAGTATGGTGAGTCACTCATAGCCACTCGGAGCCGCCATGAGCCACGCCGACACCTTCCGCCGCTATCTACAGCTGTATGCCGCCCGGGATCTGGACGCCATCGCCGACCTGTTTGCCGACCAGATACGGCTGCGGGACTGGAAGATTTCCTTGGCGGGCAAGGCCGCGGCGCTGGCCGAGACCCGCCACAACTTCGAGCGCGTCGCCAGCCTGCAGATCGAGGTGCTGAGCCTGTTCGAATCCGCCGATGGCGTGGCCGGCGAGCTGCGCATCCTGATCGATGGCCGGGAAGAACTCCATGTGCTGGATGTGCTGCGCTTCGATGCCGATGGCAAGATAGCTGAGATCCACGCCTACGTCGGTCGCGGTGACTGAGCAGCCCGTGGCGGCTGAGGCGGCTAGCGGTAGAAGAGGCTGGGCGGGATCCCCAGCTCGCGCTTGAACATGGCGCTGAAGGCGCTGGGGCTGGCGTAGCCCAGGGCCAGGGCCACCTCCAGCACCGACTGGCCGAGGGCCAGCCGTTCACAGGCCTGGCGCAACCGCGCCTGGCGGCGCCACTGGCCCACCGACAGGCCGGTCTCGGCGGCGAAACGCCGCTGCAGGGTGCGCACGTCCATGGCCAGCAGGCGGGCCCACTCCTTGAGCGGGCGGGGATCATCCGGCTGCTGGCGCAAGGCCTGACACAGGCGCTGCAAGGGTGGCGAGCTGGCGTCGGGCAGGGAGAGGGCCAGGCTGGGCATGCGCTGGATTTCGTCCAGCAGCAGCTGCACCAGGCGGCCATCGCGACCGGTCTCGTCGTAGTCCAGCGGCAGACTGATGGCCGCCAGGATCAGCTCCCGCAGCAGGGGCGACACCCCCACCACGCAGCACTCCTCCGGCAGGCCGGCCAGCAACTCAGGCCGGATATAGACGGTGCGCATCTGCACCTCCCCCAGCATGCGGGTGCTGTGCCAGACCCCGATGGGCACCCAGATGGCCCGGGTGGGCGGCACTATCCAGTGGCCCTGATCGCTCTCCACCAGCATGACCCCCTTCACCGCGTAGAGCAGCTGAGCGGTGGGATGCCGGTGCCAGGGCGATTCGGTGCCCGGCGCTCGGTCGAAGGCGCGGGCCACCAGGGGGGCCAGACCGGCGTCCTGGCGGTGCTCTATGCCAGAGGGCAGCATAAGTTGTCCTTTTCGCGACGATACTTGACACATGGTAGCACGAAGGTCAGCGGCGACACTGATAACATGAGCCTGGTCACTGTTTATCCCGAGGTATCCATGTCATCCACCCTTGCCGCCACCGCCGCGTCCCAAGGCGACACCCGCTACAAGGTGCTCGGCGCCATCAGCGTCTCCCACTTCCTCAACGATCTGCTGCAGTCGCTGATCATCGCCCTCTATCCGCTGTTCAAGAGCAACTACGATCTCAGCTTCACCCAGATCGGCCTGCTGAGCCTGGCCTACCAGATCACCGCCTCCTTGCTGCAGCCGGTGGTGGGCTTCTACACCGACAAGCGGCCCCAGCCCTACTCCCTGGTGCTGGGCATGGGCTGCACCCTGAGCGGCCTGCTGCTGCTGGCCAACGCCGCCAGCTTCCCCCTGCTGCTGCTGGGGGCCATGGTGGTGGGGTTGGGTTCCTCCATCTTCCACCCCGAGTCCTCCCGGGTGGCGCGCATGGCCTCCGGCGGTCGCCACGGCCTGGCCCAGTCCATCTTCCAGGTGGGCGGTAACGGCGGCACCGCCCTGGGCCCCCTGCTGGCGGCCCTCATCATCATCCCCCACGGTCAGGGCAGCCTGGCCTGGTTCGCCGTGCTGGCCCTGCTGGCCATGGCGGTGCTGCTCAAGGTGGGTCAGTGGTACAGCCTGCAACAGCGCCGGCAGGCGGGCCGCACCAAGCCCCAGGGCCCGGCCCTCTCCCGCCGCCGCATCGCCGTCACCATCGGCGTGCTGCTGCTGCTCATCACCTCCAAGTACTTCTACCTGGCGAGCCTGACCAACTACTACACCTTCTACCTGATGGATCACTTCGGTCTGGGGATGCAGGACGCCCAATATCACCTGTTCATCTTCCTGTTCGCCGTGGCCGCCGGCACAGTGCTGGGCGGGCCCATCGGCGACCGCATCGGCCGCAAGCAGGTGATCTGGTTCTCCATCCTGGGGGTGGCCCCCTTCACCCTGCTGCTGCCTCACGTGGGATTGACCGCCACCACGGCGCTGTCGTTCGTCATCGGCTTCATCCTGGCGTCGGCCTTCTCGGCCATCATAGTCTACGCCCAGGAGCTGCTGCCGGGTCGGGTGGGCACCATCGCCGGCCTGTTCTTCGGCTTTGCCTTCGGCATCGCCGGGGTGGGCGCCGCCGTGCTGGGGCACCTGGCCGACAGCCACGGCATCGAGTATGTCTACCGCTTGTGTGCCTACCTGCCGCTGATGGGGGTGATTACGGTATTGCTGCCGAACCTGCACGCGCCGCGCCAGCGCTAATCGAGCCGCTTTGACTCCCTCCCCTGCCAAGGGGAGGGTTGGGGTGGGGTTGCTTTTGACTGGTTCAACGCCGTTGATTTGATTGATCCAGAACTACTTTGCCCGTTGCGCCCTTATCGGCGCCGAGCCTTTCAAGCTTCCCGCTTGGCGGGGGCGCGCAAAGGGGGCTCATGCCGGCTTCGCCTTCCTTGGCTTCGCATTCCGCTCGGGCTATCCCTGCCCTCGCGCCAAACCGGGCCGGGATACTCAATCCCGTCCTGTTCCGCTTTGGCCCCTGGACCGGCGATGACTTAGGCCGCTTCCCTGCGGCCTATCCCCTGCACGCCTCCCGACGGCCCGCCCTGTCGAGGGTCGCCCACAGCCGTGGTAGTCGACGCCAAGCCTGCCAAGTAGGTTGGGCGAAGCCCAAGGTTTACCGGGCAGCGAGCGGCGTTTATCAATCAACCCGTTGAGCGTTAAATGAAACATCGCGATTGGCCTGTCTCTTTTAACGATACCGCGGTAAACCTTGGGCTTGAATGACCCATCACCCACCCTCATCTGTTAGAGATGGGCCAGCCGGCCCGGACAAGGAGAACAAGATGACCAGCACCACTCTGGATCTGCTCAATCAACGCCATTCCGTGCGCCACTTCACCGGCGCGCCGGTGAGCGACGCCCACCTGCACACCATACTGGCCGCCGCCCAGCAGGCTCCCACCTCGGTGAACGGCCAGCAGATCTCCCTGGTGGTGACCCGGGACAAGGCCACCATCGCCAGGATCGCCGAGATTGCCGGAGGTCAGCCCCAGGTTGCCGCCGCCGAGGTATTTATTACCGTGGTTGTGGACTTCCAGCGCCCCATGGCCGCCGCCCGTCTGGCCGGCGCCGAGTCGGTGATCCAGGACTCCGCCGAGGGCATCATGGTGGGGGCCGTGGATGCGGGCATCATGCTGCAGGCACTGCAGACTGCCGCCGCCGCCCTGGGCTACGGCAGCACCGCCATCGGCGGCATCCGCCGGGATCCCCAGGCCATGATCGATCTGCTGGGACTGCCGGCCCACACCTTTCCCCTGGTGGGCACCACCCTGGGGGTGGCGGATCCCGAGCAGGCGGGCCAGCCCAAGCCGCGGGTACCGTTGGCCAGCTTCGCCATGGCCGAGCGCTATGACCTGGCTGCCGTGCAGCAGGGCGTCAGCCAGTACGAAGACCAGCTGCGCCAGTGGTGGGATGCCCAGGGCCTGACCCAGATGCCCTCCTACGCCGCCTCCTGCGCCATGTACTACAAGCAGATCTACTTCCCCCATATCGCCGCCGCCTTTGCCGGGCAGGGCTTCCATTTCAAAGATCAGTAGGCCGCAGGCCGAGGAGTGACCCATGCAGTTTCCCTATGACGATGCGCTGGATTACCCGATAGACGGGCTGCCCTACCAGGGTCACTTCATCAGCCCGGGGGCCGAGGCCCCCCTGGTGCTGCTGGCCCACGCCTGGGGCGGTGTGACCCAGGCCGAGATCAACCAGGCGCGCAAAGTGGCAGCCCTGGGCTACGCCGTGCTGGCGGTGGATCTGTTCGGCAAGGGCATACGCCCCACCGACAACGCCGGCCGCCAGGCCCAGATCAGTGCCCTGTATGCCGACCGGGCCCAGCTGCGGGCGCGGATGGCCGGGGCGGTCAGCGCCCTGCAGGCCCTGGGCTGCCAGACCCAACGGCTGGTGCTGGCGGGTTACTGCTTCGGCGGGGCCGCCGTGCTGGAGGCCGCCCGGGCCGGCCAGCCCGCCCTGGGCTACGTCAGCTTTCATGGCAACCTCAACCTGCCCGACGGCCAGGACTACCAGCTCACCCGCGCCCCCGTGCTGATCTGCCACGGCAGCGCCGATACGCTGGTAAGCCTGGAACAGTTCGCCGCCCTGGGCGTGGCGCTGGAGCAGGCCGGGGTGCCCCATGAACTGATCAGCTACGGCGGCGCCCCCCACGGCTTCACCCAGGAGGGCACGGAGCGCTACCACCCACGAGCGGCAGAGCAAGCCTGGCAGCGGTTTACCGCGTTTTTGGCGGAGGTCTTCAAGTAAGGGGTGAGAGGGGGCGGAAGCCCCTTGGTTTTTGGGGCGCTCAGGTGAGCGTTGCCCCGCTGGGGCACGCCATGCGCCGGCGTCCACTGCACTTAGCGACGGATCCCCTCTTGAGGGGCCGTTCCGCCTGCCCAGCAGCCAGCCTTTCCAAGCTGCCGCTTGGCGGGGCGGGCCAGAACATCTTTGCCCGTTGCGCCCTGATCGCGCATCGAGCCTTTCTTTACTCCGCTGGCGCGGGGGCGCCAAGGGGCGGTCATGCCACCGCCCCTTAACCCCGGGCATTCCCCGCTGTCCGGGCCTGCGGCTTCCCTCGTCGTTCACGCCGGGCTTGGGGATCGTTATCGACATTCGCTGCGCCAACCCTGGCTTCGCACCCCACTCGGGCTATCCCTGCCCTCGCGCCAAACCGGGCCGGGATACTCAATCCCGTCCTGTTCCGCTTTGGCCCCGACATGACGATAACAGGCTCGACATCCCAGCCTCGCCTTCCCGCCCGCCGCTTCCTCCTCGGCCAGACAGAGGGGAGACGTATCCCGTTAGCCAGCCCCCTGAGACGCCACCCAGTTATCGGATTACTCATTCCCCGTAGGGCGCAATAGCAAAGCGTGTTGCGCCAGATGACGAACGCCCAAAGCGACGACTACCACCAATTGTGGCGCCCCTCGACCGGGCCGAGCGGAAGGCTGATTGGAATGCACGAGCCGCAGGGAGGCGGCGAGAGGTATCGTCGGGCCAGGACGGCCCGTCGATACCGGTCATGAAAAGCAGACTTGGGAGCGAGGAGCTGTCCCGGTCGCGGGGCGCGATGCCCGGGATTGCAAAGGGGTGGGCCAGCACCCCTTTGCCCACCCCGCCAAGCGGGTGTCGAACAAGACACCGAGATGGCAAAGGCGGAACGGACTGACCCAGTCCAAACAGTCTGTTTGACAGATGCCCAAATGTGACCTACGCGAATGTCAAAGTATGCAAAGGACGGTTAGGATAGGACTCAAAATAGGTAGGGACACCGGCAGCAGGTTGGGGGCTGAAGACCCAGGGGCGGTAGCCTGGGCGAGCCGAATAAGCGCAGGGTACGACTCGCCAGAAAGAACTCAATCAGGTCCCGCTGCGGGATAGGTGGCAAAATGCCGGTTAATAAACTGTTAAGTTTTTCGCATCCGTATCCGAAGGAGCACTTGTGAACACTGGGCAATACAAAGCGCGATTCTCCGAACCTACCGTTCAGCAGTCGAAGGACAATCTGAAAGAATCAGAAACACGTGCAGGTCGGGCGTTGGCGTATGCACTAGACATTCGCAAATTTGAGATTGAGCTTTACTGGAAAAGGGCAACCTACTTCTGGGCATTTATTGCAGCCGCATTTGCCGGGTACGGACTGACCTACAAAACGGCAGCGGATCACGAACCATGGCTCTCGTTGCTCTTCTCCTCTCTCGGCCTTGTGTTCTCTTTCACTTGGTATCTTGTTAACCGCGGCAGCAAGTTCTGGCAAAGCAACTGGGAAAGGCATGTGGATTTGCTCGAAGACATTACTCTTGGGCCACTGTACAAAGTGGTTGCGGTTACGGAAGACAACTGTGCAACAAACCCTCTTACCTCACCTGCACAGTTCTCCGTCAGCAAACTCAATCAGATTCTGAGCGTCTTTGTAGCAACCGTTTGGCTTCTTCTTTTTACGAAATCCATTCTTCCGGTATCGTGCTCTCTACCCCTAGATATATACAAGCTTGCCATTCTTGTTCTTACGGTTGGCTCCTTGTGGCTTCTTTATTCCCAGGGAAGATCATCAACTCAATTCTCTGAAAAGGGCCTTCACGAGCGGGTAGGAAAGAGTGAAACCTAACCCGGCAGTCGAGAGGGACACCCACAAGCTGCGCTCCGGTCGCCCCTAACTTCTACTTTAAATTAAAAAGGAGTCGTGTGGATATTTTTAACAATCGAGAGATTGCGATAGGGTTTTGGCTGTTAACAATTTCTCTTTATGTGCTTTTGTCTCCCAAGATGGTTGAAGTCAGAAGGTCATTTAGACACTTATTATCGGCTTTCTTTGTAAGGCAGATTATGTCAGTGCTCGGCTTGATGGTCGCGTATATGATGTTTGTTGTTTACCTCCTGTATGAAATGGACTTGTGGAATACCGAGCAGATAAAAAACACCATATTTTGGTGTGTATCTGTTGGTTTTATGTCCCTTTTTAAGGTTGAATCGATAAAGAAAGATAAAAGTTTCTTCAAGCATTCAGTTCTGGATAATTTAAAATTATTAGCGATCCTTCAATTTGTTGTTGGTATATATACTTTCCCTCTTTGGATTGAGACTCTGTTAGTTCCTATTTTGGCATTAATCAGCGTCATGACAACCATCGCTGAAATGGACAAAAAACACCACCAGGTCAAAGTGCTACTTGAACACTGCCTATCCGTATTTGGTGTTATCTTAATTGTGTACACGTTATATATGTTGGCGACGAGCTTCGATGAATTTGCTAACGAGAAGAATGCGTATGACTTCTTTGTTCCGCCATTACTTTCGCTATTCTATTTGCCATTTGTCTTTTTTATATTGGTTTATTCGACGTATGAGCAGGTTTTTATTCGTTTAAAATTTTCTATTGCAAACAAGCAGCATCTAAATTTGGCAAAAGTGTACGCCCTAGTTCTATTTAATTTCCAATTGAGCCTACTTGATCGCTGGTCATACCATGTTGACAGAATAAGGGTTAAATCACACTCTGATTTAGTAGAGTCTTTTCGGCACATTTTCAAGGTAAGGAGAGCGGAATCAAATCCTATAGATGTGCCAATTGACTTGGGGTGGAGTCCCTATCAGGCAAAGGAATTTCTTGCATGTGAAGGACTGAGTACTGGGTTCTACAATAACCTCTTCGAAGAAGAGTGGTTTGCTACATCTCCAATGGAAGACTTTAGTGATGGCATTATCCCAGATAATATTTCTTATTATGTTGAAGGGTCTAGAGAGGTCGCAAAGGTTTTGAAGCTTAAAGTTAACGTGAATGATGCTGCCAGAACTTATCAGGCATGTCAGAAGTTAGAATCAACGGCGGAGGTTTTGAGCCTGTCCAGCTTAGGTCTATCTTTATCCAAAGAAATGAAAAATGCTATTTCATGTTGTAATCCGTATTGTGAAAAAGTAGATGGTAAAGCCATCGCCTTGATTGTAGAATACTGGCCGAATCATAAGTTTAATGGATTTGATCTCAAGTTCATGATATCAAACATTTAACAAAGCGCTGCTGTCGGACAATTTTCCGCTGCGCTTCAAAATTTCCGCAGAGCGCGGCATTATAAGTCACCAAGGAGAATCCCTTGAATCTACGATCCGCTCTCCTGTTATTGGTCATCCCAACTGCAACTGTCTCAGCGACAGCCAATGAAGCCCCCTCGATCTCATACCAAGAGCAGCAACTTCAACGTTATGAGGCGCAGATGCGAGAGACAGAGCGACAGCTAAAAGCTGGAGCTGCCAATCTCGTTGAAACCGAAGCTCAGCTAAAAGCGACAGCCGAACTTCAAACCAACACTGAAAAACAACTGAAGCGTAGTGCCGCACAAGCTGATCGAATAGATGAGCTACTGAGACGGTGGGAAAAGCAGGCTGATCGGTATGACGCCTTGCTCGACAAGTGGGCTAAAGAAGGCCGAGCACCGACAATGTGACGTATAAAGGCGTTCCACGGAACAGTCCTTGCCCTGCAGGCTCGCCTGCACACCCCTCTCATCAAATTAACGCCCAGGCGGCATGGCTGCCTGGGCGTTGGTTATACGGCAAGGTCATCCCGCGCCGGGCTTATTTACGCTCGCCCACCGGGATCATGATGTGGGCGTAGGGGGTGCCCTTCCACATCACATAGGGGCCGCCGTTCTGGGGATCCGTCGGCAGGGAGTCCAGCAGGGCCTGGTCCGGTGTGATGATCATCAGGTGGGGGCCTTCCTTAATCCACTGGTTGTCTGCCGTGGGGCCTTCGGCGTAAGGGTCGATATTGCTGGCGCCTTCATCGCCGGCCAGCATGTAGGAGATCCCCAGGGCGCTGGCCTGGAAGGGTTGCTTGTTCATCCAGGCGTCGGCCCAGGCCATCCAGGGGCCGTCCATGCACATGGGGGCCTTGCCTTGTAGCTGTGGCGGGGTGGGGAAGCAGGTGTAGTGACTGGTGCCTTGTTGCAGCACGTTTTTGTTCCAATCCAGCACGGTGACCTTGTCTTTCAAGGTCGGCGGCGCGGCGCTTAACGCATCGGCGAGCAGGGCTTTGGCGTCGTCTTGGGCGTAAGCGTTGAATAACCCACTGAAAGAGATAAGGAAGGTGGCTAGATAACGAAGGGTGGTTTTCATTGGCATACCTCTGGTCTGTTAAACCAAGCAGCGTTTAGCCACAAAAGTATAGTTGGCATGCATGTTTTAGGGCCGGGGGTATTGCGCCGGCCTACTACCGTCATTTCCACCCGCCGGCGGGAAGCGGGCAGGCCGGGTTGGCGGCACAGTGGCACCAGGCGTGACAAACGGAGGCGTTATGCGGCCCATCCCCCACCCCCTCGGCCAACTGGAGCTGGACGATCAACAGCTGCGGCTGGAGGGTGTCCCCTATCAGGCCGTCCGCGAGCTGGGGCGCGGCAAGTCGGCCATCTCCTGGCTCTATCAGCGCCAGGCTGACCATCCCAGCCTGCCCCGGGAGCTGGTGCTCAAGCGCTACTGCCAGACCGGCTACGAGACGGTGCCCTTCGATCAGATCCTCGATTTTGAGCTGTGCAGCTACCTGCGCCTGATGGAGAGTGGCATCCCCCACCCGCACCTGCTGGCCTATAGCCAGGCGCACTACGCCCTGGCCAAGGAGTACATCGCCGGCGAGCTTATCGTCGAGATCCAGCAGCGCGAAGGGCTCGACGATCGCCACTTTGGCGCCATGCTGCAGATGGCAGGCCGGCTACAGGCGGCGGGCTACCATGTGGACTTCTTCCCCACCAACTTCGTGCTGAACGAGCGGGGGCTGCACTACATCGACTACGAGGCCCACCCCTACAGCGAGGAGTGGAATTTTGCCAACTGGGGGATCTTCTACTGGCTCAACCGGGAGGGCATGGCTGCCTACCTCAGTAGCGGCGAGGTGGGCCATATCAACAAGCCCGGCGAGCCCAAGCCGCTGGAGGCGCCCTTCTTGCGCCAGCGCGAAAGCATACTGCGCCGCCTGAGCTGAGCCTGCGCCGAGCCATGGCCAGCCGGTGCGGCACGCCGCACCATCACCAGACAGCCCAGGCCCTTGGGGCCATTAGCCCAGCGTAATCGCCCAGTTAACCAGACCAGAGCCGTAGGGGCGATTAGCGCAGCGTAATCGCCCATTGCATCAGAGCAAGGCCAAGTCACCCCAGGGAGAAGCCAGCACCATGTCCCACAAGCCCCCCATCGACGCCAGCCAGATCCCGGTTCATACCGCCAAGTCCCTCTACCCTGCACCTTTCGCCGCCCTGGTCCAGCACCGCAGCAAACGCAAGCTGGGGGATCACTTCGGCCTCAGCCACTTCGGCGTCAACCTGACCACACTGGCGCCCGGGGCCATCTCGGCCCTCAAGCACCATCACGCCAAGCAGGATGAATTTATTTACATCCTCTGCGGCACCGCCACCCTGATCTACGGTGAGCAGCGCTTCGAGATGACCGCCGGCGATTGCATGGGCTTTGCGGCCAACGGCGGCGTGGGGCACCAGCTCGTCAACCAGTCGGCGGCGGAGGTGACCTATCTGGAGGTCGGCGACCGCACCCCGGGGGATGCGGTGGTCTATCCCGATGACGATCTGACCCTGACCCAGGGAGACGATGGCGCCTGGGTCGTGCGGCATAAAGATGGCAGGCCCTATTGAGCAGGCCATTGCACCCAGAACGTCTGCTGCGCGCCGGGGCCTTTATGGAGGCGCACCTGGGTGATCCCTTTGCGCTGGAGGAGGTGGCGGATGCGGCAGCCATGTCGTTGCGCTCCTTGCAGCGCCACTTTGCCGCTGCGGTGGGAGAGAGCCTGGCCAGCTTCCTGCGCGGGCGGCGGCTGACCCTGGCGGCGCAGCGCCTGGTGGCGGGGCACGACGATATCCTCTCCTTGGCGCTGGACTGTCAGTTTGGCAGCCACGAGGCCTTCACCCGCGCCTTTGCGCGCCACTTCTTCATGACCCCCAGCGAGTATCGCCAGCAGGGCAGCCAGCAGCACTTCTACTACCGCCCCGTGCTGGGTGAAGCCATGCTGGGAGAGCTGGGCCGCCAGCGCCAGCGTCCGCCCCAGATTGTCCACCAGCCGGCCCGCCCCCTGTGGGGACTGGGCCGCATCCTGACCGGCGACCAGATGGCCGGGCCGGCCTTGCTGGCCCAGGTGGCCCAGCTGCAGGCGGATCTGCAGAGCCTGTTTGGCCGCGCCATCCGGCCACGGCTCTTCTACTTCAAAACCGCACCCCAGCAGTGCCGCTACTACCGGCTGTTGCTGGCCATCGAGGCCGGTCGGGGGGCGCCGCCGGCGGGGCTGGATGCCCTGACGCTGCCGGCGGGTTACCGGGCCAGCTTCTGGACCCTGGGCTACGAGCAACTGCTGCCGGTGTTCTTCTACCACTGCTTCGCCCAGTGGATCTTTCATAGCGGCTGGCACTTTGCCGATGCCCCCGTCGAGCTGCACCTGCCCGACGAGCGCCAACCCGCCCTGGGGCTGACGCTGCCGGTGCGCACCACCCCCAGCCCAGGCTACCAACTCTGGTGAGCGGCGACTTGGCGCGGATTATCAAGCCGGCGCAGGACGGTCCGGGATATGGTCTGCGCAGCGTCTATCCAAAGGAGTTGAGATCATGCTGCGCTACCTATGTCTTGGCCTGCTGCTGGGTTCCCTGGCGGTGGCCGCCAACCCAGAGATCACCCATACCCGCTGGCAGGGCCGCTGGGGCGATGGCCTGCGGGATGCCCTGCGCCTGAGCCCAGGAGAGAACGGCCAGATGCAGGTGCACTACTGGCGCAAGCTCGATGCCCAATGGCAGCAGCCCGAGCTGCAATTTGATGCCATCGCCCAGGTGCGCCAGACCGAGCCCCTGAGCCTGTTCTGGACCATAGAGGGCGACCCGGACGGCGGCAGCATGGCCCTCACCTACCAACCGGAGGACGACAGCATGCGGCTCACCTATCAAAGCCCCAACCAACAAGGCAGCGTGACCCTGACCCGCGCCGGTGCCGAGGTGGCCCAGCCGCCGGCGGAACCTTGCCTGACACCTCGCCCCGGCACCCAGGCCGTCACTTTTGTCTGGCATGCCCCCCAGGCCCAGGCCGTCTACCTGGCCGGCGAGATGAACGACTGGCAGGCCGACAGTCTGCCGATGACCCGGCAGGCCGATGGCGACTGGCGTCTGACGGTGCATCTGGGCCCCGGCCGCTGGGCCTACAAGCTGGTGCAGGACGGTCGCTGGCTCACCGATGTGGCCAACCCGCAACGCCAGGCCGATGGCCAGGGCGGCTACAACTCCCTGATCCAGCTGGGCGAGCCGGATGCCAACTACCTGCCCAGGGCCAATCCCGCCCAGCGGGGCCGCCTGCAGGAGCTATCACTGGCGAGTAGCGAGCTGGGGCCGCGCCAGGTGCTGATCTACCGGCCGGCCGGGGTACCCGCCAGCACGCCCCTGCCCTGGGCCCTGGCGCTGCATGGCTATGGCATGGATCGCCATCAGTGGGTGGACGACGGCCAGCTGCCCGCCCTGCTGGACAACCTGATCGCCGAGGGGAAGATGCCGCCCATGGCCCTGGTGATGGTGGATGGCGGCAAGAGTTTCTATCAGGGGCCGGTCGAGCGCTTTCTGATCCGGGAGCTACTGCCCCAGGCAACGCGGTGGGGGCTGAGCGAGCAACCGGCCCAGCGGGCGCTGCTGGGGGTCTCCATGGGGGGCTACGGCGTCGTCCACCTGGCCTACCAGTACCCGCAGCTGTTTGCCGCCGGGGTGGCCCTCTCCGGCTACTTTGCCTATGGCCCGCAGGATCAATGGACGGCGGCCGGCCTGCAGGCCATGCCTCCCCTGCGCCTCTACTGCGGCCAGCAGGATCACACCAGCCTGGCCAGCAACCAGCAGTTGGTGCAACAGCTGCGCCAGGCCGGCCTCACGCCCGCCATCCAGTATGCCGAGGGTGGCCACACCTGGCACTACTGGCAATCCATCCTGCCGGAACTCATGCCTGAGCTGGCCCGCGCCATCACGCCACGCACCTAGCCCCTCACGCCGGGCGGCCCACCGCCCGGCAGCCCTCCAAGCCAAGTGAGCCCAAACTGACCTAGCGCACGGCTCGGGCCCCTGCCGCCCTCTACAATTCAGTCAGGAACCAATAACGACATTGGCGGACGGTGCTGATGGTGTGGCTAACCGGCTTTTTCTGTTGGAAGCCCGTGCGGCTCCGGAGTGCACGCTGCCCCTGGGGCTGGCTCGCCCTGTGGGGGCTGCTGTTCTGGCCCCTCGCCCAGGCGACCGAGCCCCAGGTGGTGTGCGCCAGCATCTCGCCCTTTGCCTTTGAGCAGCAGGGTGGCTATCGCGGCTATGCCTATGAGCTGGGGCAGGAGGTGATGCGCCGGCTTGGCTATGGGGGGCAGATACGGGTGCTGCCGCTGGCCCGGGCCAATCGTACCGTGCAGACCGAGGCCAATGTCATCGGCCTGTGGGTGGGGCGCATCCCGGAGCGGGAGCAAACGGTACACTGGCTCCACCCCATACTGCGCGATGCGTTCAGCGTCTATACCCTCAAGGGCCAGCCGACGGCCGCCACCCTGGAAGA
The DNA here is from genome assembly GCF_046254905.1 of Pseudaeromonas aegiceratis. Taxonomy (GTDB): domain Bacteria; phylum Pseudomonadota; class Gammaproteobacteria; order Enterobacterales; family Aeromonadaceae; genus Pseudaeromonas; species Pseudaeromonas aegiceratis. The sequence continues at coordinate 44,528 of NZ_CP158016.1, read as the reverse complement.
GGCCAGGCGCATCGGCTTGCTGGGCGCCAATATCGGGGCGGCCAACGCCATCGCCGCCCAGCGCCAGGGGCTCACGCGGTTGGAGCTGATCAACTCTGACGATGCCAACGGCCGCAAGCTGCTGGTGGGCCGCCTCCAGGGCTGGATTTCGGTGGAGGCGGCGGTGAACTACTTTATCCGGCTGCACGGCCTGCCGGACAACCCCTTCGTCAAGGGCCTCAAGCTCAGCGACTATCAGGCCTGGGTGGTCGCCTCCTTGGAGACGGATCCCGCCATCCGCGCCCAATGGCAGACCACGCTGGCGGCCATGGAGGCCGACGGCAGCCTGCAACGGCTGGCGGAGCGCTACGGCGTCCTGCGCTAGTCCACCAGCTCGATGCCCAGGCCGGCCAACAGCCGCAGGGCCTCGAAGCGGCTGAAGCGGGCGCCCTGCAGGCGGTTGTTCAAGGGATCTATGTCGTAATCGCTGGCCTCGCCGAAGTCCGCGCCCCGCAGATCCGTGTGGCCGAACAGGGCGCCGGCAAAGTCACAGCCCTGGCAGTCTGCCCGCCGCAGATCCGCCTCCCGCAGATCGGCCCTCCGCAACCGGCTGCCGCTCAGCACCAGATCGGTGAGCGGCAGGCCGAAGAAGTTCCCCTCATCCAGCAAACACTCCCGCAGGCTCAGGGGCGCCCCCAGGGCAGGCACAGGCCAGGCGAGCTGCGTCCAGTCCACCCCCAGCAGCTTGCAGCCGACAAACTGCACCTGCCGCAGCTGGCTGGCGGGCCAGGCCACCAGGCTCAGGTTGCAGCCGGTAAACTGACAGTCGATGAACTGGCAGCGGCGCAACACCGCCTGGGTGAAGTCGCCACCGATAAACTGACAGCCCTCGAACACATGCCCCGTCCAGTGGCCACCGGCCAGCGCCAGTCCCTGCCAGGTCTGCCCCCAGTAGGATCCCGCCTCGTCATCCCACGGCATCATGTCCTCCCCTCGCTAGATGCGATCCGTCTCGCCATAGGGGAACCGCTTATGGCCGAAGCGGATCACCAGTATGGCCAGGGCGATCACTAGGATGGCGGCCGCCAGGCCCAGCATGCGCCAGGTGTCCAGGTTCTTCATGTCCAGGGCCATGTAGCGCGCCAAGGCGACGATAACTATGTACAACGGCATGCGCACCGGCAGGCGGCCTGACTTGAGGTAGAGACCCACCATGGCCAGCACCTCCAGATAGATGAACAGCAGCAGCAGATCCGCCAGGGAGACATAGCGGTTGAGGATCACGGTCCACACCTCCTGCCCCATGGCGATCACCGTCAGCAGCCCCACCAGCAGCAACCCCAGATCCTCCACCAGGCCCAGGGCCCGGTTGCCCGCACTTTTCAGCACACTCATAGACAGACTCCTTGTCACCGACCACCGGTGCTTGGCTGCATCATCGCAAAACTTATCCGCCTTGGGCAGCCCGCCGATAAACCGCCACCCCCGACGCACCAGCCAAACAAGGGCCGCTTAGGCCGTAATGCTCATCAGTTAAGGCGCCGTTGGCGCCTTAACTGTATCAACGACACGGTTTTTTGAGGCAAAAGCCAACCCCACCCTAACCCTCCCCTTGAACAAGGGGAGGGAAAAATCGTTCCTCCCCCTTACCAAGGGGGAGGTTAGGAGGGGGATGGCTTGCCTCTGGCGGCCATTCATGAGTATCTCTGTTTCTTAACTGACCAGCATTACCGCTTAGGCCGCGCCCTTGATCCAAAAAGGCCGCATATGCGGCGCCATTGACAAAAAAAGGGCCGCTATGCGGCCCTTGGTCTCTCGTGCTGGCAACGGCTCAGCCGCAGACGGCCGAGGGTGCCAGGAACAGGCCGAATACCGGATCGTCGGAGACGTCGCGATAGACATAACCCAGCTCCTCCAGGTGATGCTGGAAGGCGATCTCATCCCCCGGCGCCATCTCGAAGGCGCACAGCACCCGACCGTATTCGGCCCCGTGGTTGCGGTAGTGGAACAGGGAGATGTTCCACAGGGTGCCCAGGGTCTGCAGGAAGCGCAGCAGGGCGCCGGGCTGCTCGGGGAACTCGAAGCTGTAGAGCCGCTCGCTCAGGCTGCGGCAGGGCCGCCCCCCCACCATGTAGCGCACATGGTTCTTGGCCAGCTCGTTGTCGGTCATGTTCACCACGCCGTAACCACCGGCCTGCAACTCCTCGATGATCTGCTTGAGCTCTTCGGTGCCCCGGGACAGGCGCACCGACACGAAGATGGTGGCCTGTTCGGCGGCGGAGTAGCGGTAGTTGAACTCGGTGACCACCCGGGATCCCAGCTGCTGGCAGAAGGCCAGGAAGGCCCCCTTGCGCTCGGGGATGGTCACCGCCAGCATGCCTTCGCGCTTCTCCCCCAGCTCGCAACGTTCGGAGACGTAGCGCAGGCTGTGGAAGTTGACGTTGGCGCCGGACAGGATGGCCGCCATGCGGCCGCCCTGGGTCTGGTTCAGCTCCACATACTTCTTGAGGCCCGCCAGGGAGAGGGCGCCGGAGGGCTCGGCGATGGCCCGGGTGTCCTCGAAGATGTCCTTCAGGGCCGCGCAGATCTCGTCGTTGCTGACGGTCACCACCTCGTCCAGGTACTCGCGGCAGACCCGGAAGGTCTCGTCGCCGATGCGCTTGACCGCCACGCCGTCGGCAAACAGAGAGACCCGCGCCAGGTTCACCGGCTCACCGGCTTCCAGAGCGGCCTTCAGGCAGGCGGAGCCCTCGGCTTCCACGCCAATCAGCTTGATGTGGGGCAACAGCTGGCGGATGTAGACCGCCACCCCGGCGGCCAGGCCGCCGCCGCCCACCGGCAGGAACACATGGGTCAGGCGGGTGTCCTGCTCCAGCAGTTCCCGGCCTATGGTGCCCTGGCCGGCGATGACGTCGGCATCATCGAACGGCGGTATCAGCGTGAAGCCCTGCTCCACCGCCAGCCGCCGGCTCTCGGCATAGGCCTCGTCGAAGTTGTTGCCGTGCAGCAGCACGTTGCCGCCCATGCGGCGCACCGCCTCCACCTTGATGTCCGGGGTGGAGAGGGGCATGACGATGGTGGCCGGAATATCCAGCTTGATGCCGGACAGGGCCACCCCCTGGGCATGGTTGCCGGCGGAGGCGGCGATGACCCCCTTGGCCTTCTGCTCGGCGGTGAGGCCGGCAATCTTGTTGTAGGCCCCCCGCAGCTTGAAGGAGTGCACCGGCTGGAGATCCTCGCGCTTGAGCAGCACGGCATTACCCAGCCGATCCGACAGGCGCTTGAGCGGTTGCAACGGGGTGACCTTGGCCACCTCGTAGACGGGCGACAGCAGTACCTTTCGCAGGTACTCCGCCGCCGTGGGTTGCTCGGCCATGGCGTTAGTCCTCCAGCTTGCTGCGATCCCGCACCGCGCCCTTGTCGGCACTGGTGGCCAGCAGGGCGTAGGCCTTCAGCGCCAGGGAGACCTGACGTTCCCGCTGGGGCTTCCAGCCGGCGGCGTCCTTGGCCTGACGGCGTTCGGCCAGCACGGCGTCGCTCACCTTCAGCTCGATGCGGCGCTCGGGGATGTTGATGGCGATGGGGTCGCCGGTCTCCACCAGACCTATGGTGCCGCCCGCCGCGGCCTCGGGAGAGACGTGGCCGATGGACAGGCCGGAGGTGCCGCCGGAGAAGCGGCCGTCGGTGATCAGGGCGCAGGCCTTACCCAGGCCCATGGACTTGAGGTAGGAGGTGGGATAGAGCATCTCCTGCATGCCGGGGCCACCCTTGGGCCCTTCGTAGCGGATCACCACCACATCACCGGCCACCACTTCACCCTTGAGGATGCCCGCCACGGCGGCGTCCTGGCTCTCATAGACCCGGGCCTGGCCGTCGAACACCAGGCAGGAGGCGTCCACCCCGGCGGTCTTCACGATGCAGCCGTTTTCGGCCAGGTTGCCGAACAGCACCGCCAGACCACCGTCCTGGCTGTAGGCGTGTTCCTTGGCGCGGATACAGCCCTCTTCGCGGTCCAGATCCAGTTCCGGCCAGCGGCACGCCTGGCTGAAGGCCTGGGTGGTGCGGATCCCGGCGGGGCCGGCGCGGTAGAAGTCCTTCACCAGGTTGGAGGCGCCACGGGTCACGTCATAGGCGTCCAGCAGCTCGGTGAGGGAGAGGCCCAACACGTTGCGCACATTGGTGTTCAGCAGGCCGGCCCGCTCCAGTTCCCCCAGGATGCCCACCACGCCACCGGCACGGTGCACGTCTTCCATGTGGTACTTCTGGGTAGAGGGCGCCACCTTGCACAGGTGCGGTACCTTGCGGGACAGGCGGTCGATGTCGGCCATGGTGAAGTCCACCTCGGCCTCCTGGGCGGACGCCAGCAGGTGCAGCACCGTATTGGTGGAGCCGCCCATGGCGATGTCCAGAGTCATGGCGTTCTCGAAGGCGGCCTTGGTGGCGATGTTGCGCGGCAGGGCGCTCTCGTCGTCCTGCTCGTAGTAGCGCTTGGCCAGCTCGACGATGCGGCGGCCGGCGTTCTTGAACAGCAGCTCACGGTCGGCGTGGGTGGCCAGCAGGGAGCCGTTGCCCGGCTGGGACAGGCCCAGGGCCTCGGTGAGGCAGTTCATGGAGTTGGCGGTGAACATGCCGGAGCAGGAGCCGCAGGTGGGGCAGGCGCTGCGTTCCACCTCGGCGGTGTCCTCGTCGCTTACCTTGCTGTCGGCGGCCATCACCATGGCGTCCACCAGGTCCAGCTTGATCAGCTGATCGGACAGCTTGGTCTTACCGGCTTCCATCGGGCCGCCGGAGACAAAGATCACCGGGATGTTGAGGCGCAGGGCGGCCATCATCATGCCGGGGGTGATCTTGTCGCAGTTGGAGATGCAGACCATGGCGTCGGCGCAGTGGGCGTTGACCATGTACTCGACGGAGTCGGCGATCAGCTCCCGGCTGGGCAGGGAGTAGAGCATGCCGCCGTGGCCCATGGCGATGCCGTCATCCACAGCGATGGTGTTGAATTCCTTGGCCACGCCACCGGCGGCCTCGATCTCCCGGGCCACCAGCTGACCCAGATCCTTGAGGTGCACGTGACCGGGCACGAACTGGGTGAAGGAGTTGACCACGGCGATGATGGGCTTGCCGAAATCGGCATCCGTCATGCCGGTGGCACGCCACAGGGCGCGGGCACCGGCCATGTTGCGGCCCTGGGTGGTGGTGGCGGAACGGTACTTGGGCATCTTGGGCTCCATTTAATCCTTTGATGAAAAACACAGGAGGCGCCCTGGCGCCTCCTCATCCATACGCTTAATCGTTGACCGGTGTCAGCCAGCCCCACTTGTCCTCGGTCTCGCCGTTGAACAGGCCGAAGAAGGCTTTCTGGATCTGCTCTGTGATGGGACCACGGCAACCGGCGCCGATCTGCATCTGATCCACGGAGCGCACCGGGGTCACTTCGGCGGCGGTGCCGGTCATGAAGATTTCGTCCGCCAGGTAGAGGGCCTCGCGGGGCAGTGCCTCCTCCTTCACCGTCAGGCCCATGTCGCGGGCCAGGGTGATGATGGTGTCGCGGGTGATGCCGGGCAGGATGGCGGAGGTCACCGGTGAGGTGTGCAGCACGCCGTTCTTCACCAGGAAGACGTTCTCGCCGGCCCCTTCACTCAGGTAGCCGTTGACGTCCAGGGCGATGCCCTCGGTGTAGCCGTGGCGCTTGGCTTCCCGGGAGATCAGCTGGGAAGAGAGGTAGTTGCCGCCGGCCTTGGCACCGGTGGGGATGGTGTTGGGCGCCAGGCGATTCCAGGAGGAGACCCCCACGTCCACGCCGTTCTTCAGCCCCTCGTCTCCCAGATAGGCACCCCAGGGCAGGGCACCGATCATCACATCGGTGTTGGCCCCCTTGGGCGGGTTCAGCCCCAGACCCACGTTGCCGATGAAGGCCAGGGGGCGCAGGTAGCCGAACTTGAGGCCGTTCTCCCGGACCGTCAGCCGGCAGGCGTCACAGACCGCCTGTTGGCTGTAAGGCATGTCCATCCAGTAGATCTTGGCGGAGTCGAACAGGCGCTGGATGTGCTCCTTCAGGCGGAAGATGACGGTGCCCTTGGGGGTGTCGTAGGCGCGGATGCCTTCGAACACGGAGGAGCCATAATGCAGGGCGTGAGTCATGACGTGTACCTGAGCCTTGTCCCATTCGACCAGCTCGCCGTTGAACCAAATGTACTTGGTAGTCTGTGCCATTGTCGCTTCTTCCTTCTTAAGCCCGTATTTGTAGAGATTGGGGGGCGGCGGACTGGGCCAGCTCGCGGGCCTCCACATGGGTAACGTCCACCAGCTTGTCCAGCTGGCTGAATAACAGGTGGGCGGGCCGCTCGCTCGCCACCGTCAGGGTGATCTGCAACTGCTTGCTGTCGTTCTTGCTTTCCATCTGGCAGCCCTGCAGGGCAAAGCCCCGGTGGCGTACCACCCGCAGCACTCGCTCCATCACTTCGGGGCGACTCTGGGTCAGGATCTTGAATTGATGCTGCTTCATGCTTTTGCCTCCAACATCTGCTGGTTGGCCGCGCCTGGGGGTACCAGGGGCCAGACATTCTCTTCCGGACAAATGGCCACGTGCAACAGGTAGGCACCCGGGCAGGCCAACATTCTTGCGATGGCCGGAGCCACCTCTTCCTTGCGGTGTATGGTCTCACCGGCGATGCCGAAGGCGGCCGCCAGGGCGACGAAATCTGGGTTATCGGTCAGCAGGGTCTCGGAGTAGCGGCCATCGAAGAACAGCTCCTGCCACTGGCGGACCATGCCCAGCCGCTGGTTGTCCAGCAGCACCATCTTCACCGGCAGCTGGGCGCGCTTGAGGGTGCCCAGCTCCTGGACGTTCATCATGAAGGAGCCGTCGCCGCTCACCAGCACCACCTCGTCGGCGGGACGGGCCAGCTTGGCCCCCACGGCGGCGGGCAGGCCGAAGCCCATGGTGCCCAGACCCGAGCTGGAGATGTGCTGGCTGGGGTGGGCGAAGCGCATGTGCTGGGCCACCCACATCTGGTGCTGACCCACGTCACAGGTGACCACCGCCTGCTCGGGCAGGGCGTCGCTCAACTCACGCAGCAAGGCAGGGGCATAGATGGCATCGCCGGGATGGGCATAGTCCCAGGCGAAGTCGCGGGCCATGGCGGCGCAGTGGTCCTGCCAATCGGCGATGGCCAGCGGCTGGGTCAGGGCCGGCAGCAGGGCCTTGAGATCCCCGGCCAGCGCCACGTCCGGTGCCCGGCGCTTGCCCAGCTCGGCGGCGTCGATATCCAGGTGGATCACCTGGGCCGCCGGGGCGAAGGTGTCCAGCTTGCCGGTGACCCGATCGTCGAAGCGGGCCCCCACCACCAGCAGCAGATCGCAGCCCTGCACCGCCAGGTTGGCCGCCTTGCTGCCGTGCATGCCCAGCATGCCGAGAAACTGCGGGCAATGAGGCTCCAGGGTGCCGATGCCCTTCAGGGTGGTGACGGCCGGCAAGCCGGTCTGGCTGGCGAAGGCCCGCAGCTCGTCCACCGCATCGGCCAGCACCACGCCGCCCCCCACGTAGAGCACCGGCTTGCTAGCCTGGGCCAGCAGGGCGCGGGCTGACGCCAGGTCGGCCGCCTCCGGCACTGGGCACTCGCTCACCAGGTGCACGGGGGCGGTGGGCTCCACCGCCATCATCTGGATGTCCTTGGGCACGTCGATCAGCACTGGGCCCGGGCGCCCCTCCTGGGCGATGCGGAAGGCCTCGGCCAGCACCTGGCCCAGCTCGGCCGGATCCTGCACCAGGAAGGAGTGCTTGGTGCAGGCCAGGGACAGACCCAGCACGTCGATCTCCTGGAAGGCATCGGTGCCGATGGCGTCGCGCCCCACCTGACCCGTGATGGCCACCACGGGCACCGAGTCCAGCAGGGCATCCGCCAGGCCGGTGATCAGGTTGGTGGCCCCTGGGCCTGAGGTGGCGATGCAGACACCCACCTGACCGCTGGCCCGGGCATAACCGATGGCGGCCATGGCGGCGCCCTGCTCGTGCCGGCACAGCTGGTGCGGGATGCCGCCGTCATACAGGGCATCGTAGACCGGCATGATGGCGCCTCCCGGGTAGCCAAACACCTGGCTGACCCCCTGTTGGTGGAGTGCGTTCACTATGTATTGCGCGCCGTTCATGCTGTATTTCCTTGTACTGCGAAAATAAAAAAACCCCCGAGCGCCTTGGCAGCTCGGGGGTTTCTATCTGGTTTGGTTGAGTCTAGCTCATCCGTCAGCCTGCGAGTCCCCGAGCGGTGGGAATAATCACCACCACTAGGCGCACAATAATAATGCTGACGACGCTGATAACCGGATGCATGACTCAACCACTAGGTTCGGATCGCGGCGACCTCGCCGCGGGTGGCCTACATAACTAGCACAGGCTATTTTTTAACACAAGCGCTTTTCTGATTGGCTTGTGCTGCCGGAGGCGGTAGCGACTCACAAAAACCAGAACATTAAGTTGAAATAAAAAATACTTTCAGAATTAAAAACCATACAAGGATGGGATAATGTCATTAGCTGTTGTTTTTAGCCGTGCCGCCCTGGGGATCGACGCGCCGGAGATCGCCGTGGAGGTACACCTCTCCAACGGCCTGCCGGCCTTCCATATCGTCGGCCTGCCGGAAACCTCGGTGAAGGAGGCCAGGGAGCGGGTACGCAGCGCCCTGCTCAATGCCAACTTCGAGTTTCCCGCCAGACGCATCACGGTCAACCTGGCGCCGGCGGACCTGCCCAAGGAGGGCGGCCGCTTCGATCTGGCCATCGCCGTGGGCATACTGGCCGCCTCGGAGCAGCTGCCCAGCCAGTCACTAACCCAGCTGGAGTTTCTCGGTGAACTGGCGCTGACCGGTGAGGTGCGGCCCATCCTGGGGGCGTTACCGGCCATACTGGCGGCCCGTCAGGCCGGGCGACAGCTGATCCTGCCGGAAGCCAACGGCGAGGAAGCCAGCCTGCTGCCCGAGGCGCCGGTGCACACCTGCCGCCACCTGCTGCAGCTGTGCGCGGCTATGAGCGGTGGCGCGCCCCTGCCGGTCCCCCGTGCCGCCGCCGAACTGCCCCTGGCCACCCATCACGGCGATCTGCAGGATGTCATCGGCCAGCAGGTGGGCAAGCGGGCCCTGGAGATCGCCGCCAGCGGTCAACACCATTTGCTGCTGATAGGTCCGCCGGGTACCGGCAAGAGCATGCTGGCCAGCCGGCTGGCGGGTCTGCTGCCGCCGTTGAACGAAGACGAGGCCCAGCAGACCGCGGCCATCCACTCCATCGGCGGCCTGATGCCCGATCACCACGCCTGGCGGCGGCGCCCCTACCGCGCCCCCCACCACACCGCCTCGGCGGTGGCCCTGGTGGGGGGCGGCAGCCAGCCCAAGCCCGGGGAGATCTCCCTGGCCCACAACGGCATCCTGTTTCTCGACGAGCTGACGGAGTTCGAACGCAAGGTACTGGACAGCCTGCGAGAGCCCCTGGAGAGCGGCAACATCACCATCTCCCGGGCCAGCCGGCAGGTGGAGTTCCCCGCCCGCTTCCAGCTGGTGGCGGCCATGAATCCCAGCCCCTGCGGCCATGCCGAGGGGCCCCAGCGGCGAGCCAGTCCGGAGCAGATCCTGCGCTACCTGAGCAAGCTCTCCGGCCCCTTCCTGGATCGCTTCGACCTGGCGGTGGAGATACCGCCCCTGCCGCCGGGCAGCCTCTCCCGTCCCGCCGAGCGAGGCGAAAGCAGCGAGCAGATCCGTGAGCGGGTGGCCCGCACCCGGGCCTTGCAGCTGAGCCGAGCCGGCAAGCTCAATGCCGAACTGGACAGCCGGGATCTGGACCATTACTGCCCGTTGAGCGCGGGCGACAGCCAGTTTCTGGAGAACGCCATCCACAAGCTGGGGCTCTCCCTGCGGGCCTGGCACAAGCTGCTGCGGGTGGCCCGCACCCTGGCGGACATGGAGCAGAGTCCGCAGATCCACCGCCAGCACCTGGCCGAGGCCTTGGGCTACCGGGCCATGGATCGGCTGCTGCATCGCCTCAATCAGACGGTCTGACGCTTTTCAAGCCAGTGATCGGTCATTAAAATGGCAACGCGCCCACGGCCCCTCGCCGCGCGACGTCTCGCCCTGGCGGACTCGCGTCATCCCAACCCCTTGACCGAGTAGCCCCAACGAGTAGATAGCATGCTGGCTTCCTTGCCCTCTGCCTTGGTCCTGTGCTTCAGCCTGATGCTGGCCCTGACCAACACAGCGTTCTTCACCCTCATCATAGTGATGGCGGCCCTGTGCAAGCTGCTGCCCATCGCCCCACTGCAGCGCCAATCCACCCGGGTGGCCCACGCCGCCATGGCCGGCTGGCTGGGCGGCAACAGCCTGCTGCTGAACCTGTGCAACCGCATCGACTGGCAGATCCAGGACCACAGCCGGCTCAATCCCCAGGGTTGGCACCTCATCATCAGCAACCACCTGAGCTGGACCGATATCGTGGTGCTGGGCCACCTGTTCCGCGGACGCCTGCCGGTGCCCAAGTTCTTCTTGAAATACGAGCTGCTGTTTGTGCCCTTCATCGGCCTGGCCTGCTGGGGTCTGGACATGCCCTTCATGCGCCGCTACAGCCCGGCCAAGCTACTCAAGCAACCCCAGCTGCGGGGCAAGGACATAGACACCACCCGCGCCGCCTGCGCCAAGTTCCGCCACACCCCCACCACCATCATCAACTTCGTCGAGGGCACCCGCTTCACCCCGGAGAAGGGGGCCAGCCACAACGCCGGCTATCAGCATCTGCTGCCGCCCAAGGCCGCCGGCCTGGCCATGGCCCTGCACGCCATGGAGGGCCAGTTCGACAAGCTGCTGAACGTCACCCTGCACTATCCGGACAACCCGGACAAACCCTTCCGTGACCTGCTCTGCGGCCGCATGGGCCGCATCCAGGTGCTGATCGAAGAGCTCCCCATGGACCAGGTGCCCCAGGGCAACTACCAGGCGGACAAGCAGTTCAAGCGGGCGTTTCAGCAGTGGCTTAACGATCTGTGGGCCCGCAAGGATGCCCAGCTGGCCCGCTGGCAGGCTCAGCCCTCACCGAGCGCCAGGGCCAGTTCCGCCAGCTGCGTCTCGGAATAGACCCGGATGCCATGGGCGCGCAGCAGTGCCGTGGTGACGCCCTCACCGGTCACCCGTTGCCCAGCAAAGCGACCGTCGTAAATCTGCCCACTGCCGCAGGAGGGGCTGCCCTCCTTGAGCAGTGCCAGCTGGATGCCCTGCGCCTGACACAGCTGCAACGCCGCCTGTGCCCCGGCGGCAAAGGCATCGGTCACATCCTGCCCTTGCACCGTCACCACCCGCGTGCCCTGCCGCTCCGCCGGCGCTCTGGGCACCGGCAGGCCACCGGCCAGCTCGGGGCAGAGGGTCACCAGCCTCCCCTCGGCCTGCCAGCGGGCCAATCTCGGATCGGTCAGCCCCTTGCTCTGCCCGTCATAACGGACCGGCTGGCCCAACAGGCAGGCGCTGATCAGTATCTTCTGCATTCCGGCTCCTGACTAAGATGCCCTAAATACAAAAGGGAGCCGCAGCTCCCTTGGGATAGCGGGGCGTGAACTCCCCGTCGTGGTGCCCGCGCGGCTTAATCGGCCTTGTTCAGCAGGAAGCTCACCAGCTGGTCGTATTCGTCCTGACTCTTGAGGGACTCGCTCTTCACCAGGTACTTGCCGTTCACCACTGTGCTGGGCACGCCGCGGATGTTCAGGCTGGCGGTGTTGCGATCGTACTGGGCCACCTGGCCGGTGACGGCAAAGCTGTCGATGGCACCGTCAAACTCCTCACCGCTCACCCCGAGTTGTTCGAAGATGGCCTTCACGGCGGCGCGATCCTTGGGCGGCTGACGCTTCACCTGGATCAGGTCAAACATGATAGGGGTAAACTTGTCTTCCACCTTCAGCATGATGGCCAGGGCGTAGGCCCGTTGCAGCTCGGCGCCCATCTCCCGGCCCAGGAAGGAAACCGGGTTACGGACGAAGGCGACATCGGCCGGCAGGTCGGCGCGCAGGGCCTGGATGATGGGTTCGAATTGGAAGCAGTGCGGACAATAGTAAGAGAAAAACTCCATCACTTCGGGCTTGGCGCTACCGGTCTGCCGCACCACGTCATAGTTCACGCCTTCTTTGAACAAAGGGGCGGCCTGGGTGAGCGGTGCCAACAGCATCGCCAGACAGATCAATATGATTTTCTTCATCTTATTTCCTATTCGTGGAATACGGATTACCGGCTGTCCGCCGGGCCAAGACAGCCTATTCACCTAGAGACCGAACGTCAATGAGATTGGCGGTGCCGCCAGGGCCCGCTCCTGCTCCGCCAGCTGCTGTAGCTGCTGCAGCCAGAAGGCCTCGGTGGCAAACCAGGGAAAGGCGACAGGAAAGGCCGGATCGGCCCAACGACGCGCCAACCAGGCCAGGTGCTGGATCTGGCGCTGGGTGCGCAGCGGCTCGATGAGCGCCAGCTGGCGATGGTCAAACTCGGCAAACTCCTCGTAACCGGCCAGCAGGGTATCCAGCTGCAGGCGCTGCTCGGCCCGATCGCCGCTCAGCAGCAGCCAGAGGTCCTGAATGGCCGGCCCTTCCAGGCAGTCATCCAGATCGACGAACAGGGGACCGTCCCGCCACAGGATATTGCCCAGATGGCAGTCGCCATGCAGCGCCAGCGGCGTCCACTCCGCGTGCCAACCCTCGGTCACCTGCCGCACCAGCCGTGCCAGCAGGGGGCGCAACTGTGTCGCCAGGCCAGCGGGCCAGGGGGCGTACTCCTCCAACTGCGCCAGGGCCAAGGGCAGGCTCTGCCGCGGATCCAGCCGGGGCCGCTTTGTCAGGCAAAAACGGCTGGCTGCCGCATGCCAGCGACCCAGCTGATGCCCCACCGCCTCCAGCTGGTCCAGGTTATCCGGCTCCAGATGACGGCCACCCAGGCTTGGCCAGAGGGCGAACCAGTAATCGCCATGGCGATGCAAGGTATCGCCATCGTGCGACAACGGCACCGCCACCGGCACCTCTTCGTCCGCCAGAAAGGCCGCCAGGGCATGTTCCTCGCGGATCTGCTCCGCCGTCCAGCGCTCGGGGCGGTAGAACTTGACCACCAGACGCTCGCCCGTCTCGTTGCGGAACTGGTAGACCCGGTTCTCGTAACTGTTCAAGGCCAACAGGCCGGTATCGGGATAGAGCCCGACGCCGGCCAGGGCGTCGAGCATCAGATCCGGGGTCAGTTGCTGGAAGTGAAACTGGCTCACTTTGTCTCCTGCCTCAGGCTCAGGACTTGATGCCTCTGGCCTTGAGCAGGGCTTCCTTGAAGTCCGGCACATGATCCTTGGCCAGGCCGGGGATCATCTCGTTATTTTGCTTGTCGCGCATCTTCAGCTGATAGATGAGCACGTCGTCGGTCAGCTCGCTCAGGGGGCGCTCGAAGCCCGCCTCGTTGGCCAATTTTTGCAACATCTGCAGCAGGCTCAGGTCCTGTTCCTTGATCCAGGCCGGTTGCAACAGCTCCAACAACTCTTCAATACGATGACATTGCATCTTCTGCTCCTGTGATGTCTTGGGCCCTCAGGCCACACTGATTCGATTTCGTCCCGCCGACTTGGCGCGGTACAGGGCACCATCGGCCCGGGCAATCAGGGTCGAGGCCTGATCACCGGGATGGGGATACAGGGTCGCCACCCCCAGGCTGACGGTGACCGTATCGGCCACCGCAGAGCCGGCATGGGGTATCGCCTGGTGAGCCAGCCACTCCCGCAACTGATTGGCCAGGGCCAGCCCCCCCGCCTCGGCGGTAAAGGGCAACAACAGCACAAACTCCTCGCCGCCGTAGCGCGCCGCCAGATCATCATCCCGCCGAGGGATGCGGGCCAGGCCATCCGCCAGCTTGCGCAGGCAATCGTCGCCGGCCAGGTGGCCATAGTAATCGTTATATTGCTTGAAGAAGTCCACATCCACCAGGATCAGCGAGATGGGAGCCTGGGTGCGGCAGCAGCGGCGCCAGGCGGTGGTGAGGGAGAGATCAAAACAGCTACGGTTGGCCAGGCCGGTGAGGCCATCTCGTTGGGAGGCCAGCCGCAGCTCGTCACTCTGTTGCCGCAACGCCAGGGCCAGCTTGGCGTTGTTGAATCTGTGATAGAGGGACTCCAGCTGCCAATGGGACAGCCGCCGCATGGCCAGCATCAGGGTGAGCACGAACACGGCCACCGAAACCAGGCCAAGCAAGGGTTCAGAAGCCAACTCCAACAACAGGCTCAGTACGATGGGCAAGAGGGCACCGTAGACACAGCGGCGGCTGCTCAGCAGCGAGACACAGGATTCGGCCATGATAAGGCAGGAGAGCAGGATCAAGATGCCGCGTTCCGTGTCGCCGGTCTGACTCATGTGCATCAGCAGCCCCATGCCCCACAGGATGGAGGTGCAGGTCACCCCGACGAAATACTCGTATTCCAACCAGTTGAGTGAGGGATGCCGCGCCTGACGGCGCCATAGCAGGTGCCAGCCACGCAGCACCAGGGTCACCAACAGAGCGATCAGCCAGCCCAGCAGGCCATTGGCGTCCACCTGACCAACCAGCAGACAACCGGCAATGACGGTCAGCACCAGCATCAGGATCAGGGAATAGAAGCCATTGTCGTACAGGTAGGCGATCAGCTCCTGCTTGACCTTGGTGATGACCTGCTCGCTAACCTGCATGGGCCGCCTTAACGCGTTGACATCATCAGTCGATCCCACTGGCTGGTGAGATCCCGCAAGGCCTGGGGACTGCGATGGCGGACGCTACAACCGCGACGCAACCAGCCCAACCACCACCGCAGCAGGGTATCGGAACGCCCCAGCAGACGGGAAGCCAGCACCACTCCCCTGAGCTGACGCCGGGTGATCTTGGCTTCCCCCTGCTGGCTGACTACCCGTTTCAGGGTCAAGATCGCCATGCCGATGGCCCACAGACAGAACTGACGGATCCCCTGTTGTGTCACGGGCAACTGGCAGGTGAAGTCCATGGCATCCTGCAGATGCCCCTGGGCCAGCCCTGCCAGCTCATCCAGCAGACGCTGACAGCCCGCCTGGTCCTGCCCCCATCCCTCGAGGGCCAGATCCAGTCCCTGACGCAGGGCCAACTCCCTGGGCAACCAGCAGACGCCGCGGGCCCTATCATCGGCCATGTCCTTGAGGATGTTGGTCATCTGCAACCCTTGGCCGAAAGAAACGGCCAGCGCCAGCAACTGATCCCGTTTCGGCGCCAACTCAGGACAGTGCAAGATGAACAGCTCAGCCAGCATCTCCCCCACCACCCCGGCGACGAAATAGCAGTATTGATCCAGGGCCGCCAGATCCGGCAGCCCCTGAGAGCAATCCTGCTGCTGATAGCCAGCCATGCCCCGGCTCATGATGGTGGCACAGCGCGCCAGTACGGCTTGCACTTCCGCCGGGTAGCTGCGGTAACGGGCCAGCACCTCGGGAGTCAGCGCCATCAGCGCCTGTTCGGCCGCCGGCGTTGCCGCACTCAGGCTAGCCTTCGCCTGGGCGGTAAAATCAGCCGCCAACGCCTGCTCTGCCAGGGCCGCCAGAAACTGGCTTAACAGAGCCTGTTTTTGCTGACAGTCGAGGGCGGGTTCATCTTCCAGGGTATCGACGATACGACACAGCAGATAGGCATTGCCCACATAGTCCTGTAACGGCGCAGGTAACAGAGGGATGGTGAGGGCAAAACTGCGTGAGACCTGCGCAAGCAGATGTTGTTGCTGGGAAATGTCGATCATGAGCCGCCGCCTCAAGAGTGAAGCGAACAGTCTATCATCACAGGCGCCAGGATCCGAACCATGTCCCCAGATCCCGGAGGGAGCCAGCAAAAATACGAGGTCGGCACCGGAATGGAAGTTGGAATCCGCCAAAAACAAAAAGCCCTTAAGCTGTAATAGCTTAAGGGCTCTGTTCAGTGGCGGAGTGGACGGGACTCGAACCCGCGACCCCCGGCGTGACAGGCCGGTATTCTAACCGACTGAACTACCACTCCGCATGTCTTGCTGCGCTTCATTGGAGAACGGGTCTTGCTCTCCGCGCGTATTGGGTGCCTGGCGGTGTCCTACTCTCACATGGCGAATGCCACACTACCATCGGCGCTACAGCGTTTCACTTCTGTGTTCGGCATGGGAACAGGTGGGTCCACTGCGCTATTGCCGCCAAGCAAAATCATAATCTGAAAAGCTGAAATTCGTTCTAAGGCTACCGCTACAAGGTCTAAGACCCCTTGGGTGTTGTATGGTTAAGCCTCACGGGTAATTAGTATGGGTTAGCTCCACGCATCACTGCGCTTCCACACCCCACCTATCAACGTCGTAGTCTTCGACGGCCCTTTAGGAGGTTCAAGACCTCAGGGATGACTCATCTCAGGGCTCGCTTCCCGCTTAGATGCTTTCAGCGGTTATCGATTCCGAACTTAGCTACCGGGCAGTGCCATTGGCATGACAACCCGAACACCAGAGGTTCGTTCACTCCGGTCCTCTCGTACTAGGAGCAACTCCCTTCAATCATCCAACGCCCACGGCAGATAGGGACCGAACTGTCTCACGACGTTCTGAACCCAGCTCGCGTACCACTTTAAATGGCGAACAGCCATACCCTTGGGACCAACTTCAGCCCCAGGATGTGATGAGCCGACATCGAGGTGCCAAACACCGCCGTCGATATGAACTCTTGGGCGGTATCAGCCTGTTATCCCCGGAGTACCTTTTATCCGTTGAGCGATGGCCCTTCCATTCAGAACCACCGGATCACTATGACCTGCTTTCGCACCTGCTCGACCTGTCCGTCTCGCAGTTAAGCTGGCTTATGCCATTGCACTAACCTCCTGATGTCCGACCAGGATTAGCCAACCTTCGTGCTCCTCCGTTACTCTTTGGGAGGAGACCGCCCCAGTCAAACTACCCACCAGACACTGTCCTCACCCCGGATAACGGGGCCAAGTTAGAACATCAAACATACCAGGGTGGTATTTCAAGGTCGGCTCCACGACAACTAGCGTCATCGCTTCTAAGCCTCCCACCTATCCTACACAAGTAGGTTCAATGTTCAGTGTCAAGCTGTAGTAAAGGTTCACGGGGTCTTTCCGTCTAGCCGCGGGTACACTGCATCTTCACAGCGATTTCGATTTCACTGAGTCTCGGGTGGAGACAGCGTGGCCATGGTTACACCATTCGTGCAGGTCGGAACTTACCCGACAAGGAATTTCGCTACCTTAGGACCGTTATAGTTACGGCCGCCGTTTACCGGGGCTTCGATCAAGAGCTTCGCTTGCGCTAACCCCATCAATTAACCTTCCGGCACCGGGCAGGTGTCACACCCTATACGTCCACTTTCGTGTTTGCAGAGTGCTGTGTTTTTGTTAAACAGTCCCAGCCACCTGGTCACTGCGGCTGCCATCAGCTCTGTGAGCAAGTCACTTCACCAACAACAGCGTACCTTCTCCCGAAGTTACGGTACTATTTTGCCTAGTTCCTTCACCCGAGTTCTCTCAAGCGCCTTGGTATTCTCTACCCGACCACCTGTGTCGGTTTGGGGTACGGTTGTCTGTAACCTGAAGCTTAGAGGCTTTTCCTGGAAGCGTGGCATCAGCAACTTCCCATCCGTAGATGGTTCGTCTCGGGTCTCGACATTGTGTCTCCGGATTTGCCTGGATACACTGCCTACCGCCTTTCACCAGGACAACCAACGCCTGGCTTGCTTAGCCTTCTCCGTCCCCCCATCGCAGTTACAGCCAGTACGGGAATATTAACCCGCTTCCCATCGACTACGCTTTTCAGCCTCGCCTTAGGGGCCGACTCACCCTGCCCCGATTAACGTTGGACAGGAACCCTTGGTCTTCCGGCGAGGAGGCTTTTCACCCCCTTTATCGTTACTTACGTCAGCATTCGCACTTCTGATATCTCCAGCATGCCTTACGACACACCTTCGCAGACTTACAGAACGCTCCCCTACCACTCAATCTATTGATTGAATCCGCGGCTTCGGTGCCTGGTTTGAGCCCCGTTACATCTTCCGCGCAGGCCGACTCGACTAGTGAGCTATTACGCTTTCTTTAAATGATGGCTGCTTCTAAGCCAACATCCTAGCTGTCTGAGCCTTCCCACATCGTTTCCCACTTAACCAGAACTTTGGGACCTTAGCCGGCGGTCTGGGTTGTTTCCCTCTTCACGACGGACGTTAGCACCCGCCGTGTGTCTCCCGGATAGTACTTACTGGTATTCGGAGTTTGCATGGAGTTGGTAAGTCGGGATGACCCCCTAGTCCAAACAGTGCTCTACCCCCAGTAGTATTCGTCCGAGGCGCTACCTAAATAGCTTTCGGGGAGAACCAGCTATCACCGAGTTTGATTGGCCTTTCACCCCTAGCCACAAGTCATCCCCTAACTTTGCAACGTTAGTGGGTTCGGTCCTCCAGTACCTGTTACGGCACCTTCAACCTGCCCATGGCTAGATCACCCGGTTTCGGGTCTACTCCCAGCGACTAGTCGCCCAGTTAAGACTCGGTTTCCCTACGGCTCCCCTATTCGGTTAACCTCGCCACTGAAAGTAACTCGCTGACCCATTATACAAAAGGTACGCAGTCACCCCACAAGGAGGCTCCCACTGCTTGTACGTACACGGTTTCAGGTTCTATTTCACTCCCCTCACAGGGGTTCTTTTCGCCTTTCCCTCACGGTACTGGTTCACTATCGGTCAGTCAGTAGTATTTAGCCTTGGAGGATGGTCCCCCCATGTTCAGACAGGATATCACGTGTCCCGCCCTACTCGTTTTCACGCTGATGTCGCTTTCGTGTACGGGACTATCACCCTGTATCGTCGGCCTTTCCAGGACCGTTCCACTAACTCCATCAACGCTTAAGGGCTGCTCCCCGTTCGCTCGCCGCTACTGAGGGAATCTCGGTTGATTTCTTTTCCTCGGGGTACTGAGATGTTTCACTTCTCCCGGTTCGCCTCGTTAGACTATGTATTCATCTAACGATACTGAGTAAACTCAGTGGGTTTCCCCATTCGGACATGGTTGGCTATAACGCTTCTTACCAGCTCACCAACCCTTTTCGCAGGTTAGCACGTCCTTCATCGCCTCTGACTGCCTAGGCATCCACCGTGTACGCTTAGTCGCTTAACCATACAACCCCAAGAAGTCTTTCGACTCTCGACGTCGCACACAAGGACTGTGTTACAACTTTGTTTTCGCCAAGAAGTTCCAAGACACTTGTAACAGTATTTAGAACTTTTGAATCAGCTTTCCAGATTGTTAAAGAGCAGTTTTCACGAAGAAAACAGAGGTAAGAATTAGCTTCTTAGCTCTGCATTCTCAACGCATGAATGGCGTCCCCTAGGGGATTCGAACCCCTGTTACCGCCGTGAAAGGGCGGTGTCCTAGGCCTCTAGACGAAGGGGACAAAATTCGTGCTGTGCAGCGCTACGCGCTGCAACGAATTTTGTTCTTGGCGAAGCTGAGCCGGCGAAGCTGAGCGCCAATGTGGCGGTCCTGCTTACTCCGTCCAGAGCCAAAACA